>JBBTVH010000161.1:0-8462 GCA_038063355.1 Patescibacteria group bacterium
GTAGCGCTACGCCGCGATTTGTATGATAGCTACATCAGCGGAACCTGTGAGGTTTTTAAGCGAAGCCGTATCAACACGCCATGATTCCGCAGAGTTCACACACCCCGTCGAGGACTTCGTTCTGCGCTTGCAGGGAACGCTTCGCGATGATCTCTCCACGCTTGGGATCTACCGGTACGCCGCGCCACACCTGAAGATGCTCCTCTTCTTTGAGGTGCTCGTCGAAGTAGATCTGCGCGTCTTCGGATGCGAGGTTGTACCACGCGCAGAGCCCGTCCTTCTTGGTCTTCGCGATCTTCGGAAGCTCAGCCTCTAGGCTGTACATCGTGATGACACCCTCTTCGAACGTACCGTCGGCAAGCTGCTCGAGTTCCATGACCGCGGCGGTGACCGTGGCGCTTGGCTTGTGCGCGGTCAATTCAGAATCAGATACACCGAGACTTTTTGCAAAGCGCTTCCAGAGTTCCACGTGCTCCTGCTCTTCAATACGGTTCTTTTCGATCATCCCGGCAAGTGGGTGATTCTTCTCATCTGCCCGTACCCGCACGCGCTCAACGATGCCCGGAATGCGGTTCACCAGGTGGAAGTACTCCTTGGCATAAATCTGAAGATCCTCGAGCGTGAGTTCGCCCTTGCTCCACTTCTGGTAGAAGGGATGCTTCAGGAGGCTGAAGTCGGCAATCAGGGAGTCGAAGGTGGCGGGGGAGATCATGGAAGGAGGAGAAAGGACAGGGTTATCATGCATGGGAAAGCAGGAAAGGTGCAAGTAGGGCAATCTTACGCAGAGATAGCCTTCACACCGGGAAATCTTTTGAAGTCCTTGGGATTATTCGTCAGAATCGGTATCCCGAGTTCCGCAGCCGTTGCCGCGATGATGGCATCCGCAAGATGCGGCGAGCGTAGGCTACGGCTTCTTTCCCTCAGAAACATCGTGGCCGTACGAGCAATGCTTTCATGCACCGGAATGATGACAGCCTCTGAGAAAAAACGATCAGAAACATTCTGTTCGCTCTCTGTCATGATCCCCATCTCCACTTCCATGAAGGTCATTGCGCTTACACCAACAACTCTCGGATGAAGTTCTTCCACGATACGCAGCCATCGCTCATTTGCCCTGAGCAAATAGAGAACAACGTTGGTATCAAGAACGACGTCAATGTTCATCGCAATTTCCTTGGACGCAAGAGCTCGTCAAAGATGTGAGTCCTCTTGATGTGAATGGGATGGCGCATTTCCCGCACCGCTCGCACCAGCTCACCGCACGTTTTTCCCGATTTTTCAGACGTCACCCGAAGCTGCTCGCCATCGCCGATAGCAACTTGCACAACATGAACACGCCCAGCACGAAGATCCTGTTTTATCTTCCGGAAGTTCCGAAGAAATTCCCGTGTTGTCACTTTGCGCTCGTATTCCATGCCAGCATAATATCCAGTGTCAGACACTTGTCAAACATTTGTCAGACACTTAATGCAGCATCTCAAACATCCATCCATATAATCTCTGCGCCCCCTCGACCAGTCTCGGTCCTGGACGATTGAGAAGGCTATCGTCGATAACCCGCACATGGCCCTTTTGAATCGCGGAAAGCCGATCCCACCCCGGACGGTTCAACAAAAGATCTTTCGATGCCAGGCTTCCCGCTCCGCACCAACTGATGACAATGAGATCGGGATTCCATGCTTCGACGTCTTCCAATGTGACCGGGGCACTGAGACGTGCCAACGGCACGTCTCTACCGGCATCCTTCGGGCCGGCGAACGGGATTTGTTCACCTCCGGCGATGCGCACGATTTCCGGAACCCAATTCCCGGAGGCAAAGGGTGGTTGGTGCCTGCCGGCCATAGCTCCGCTCGTATGAGCGACGGCCGGCCATTCTTCGATGTAGAGATGGCACCGTGTCTGCATCATCTTTGCTTTCTTCTTCACATCATTGAATCCCCTCTGCATCTGTAATACCAATGCATCTGCCTCTTTCCCGCGATCGACAATCGTTCCGATGGAACGGATCCACGCGTAAATATCATCCATCGATCGCGGATCATCATGGATAACCGGAAAATTTGCGGCACGGAGAACCTCGGCCAGTTTTGTCTGAATGGAAGTTCCGAGAAATACTACCTCCGGCTGAAAGCTGCGGATGTCCGCTGGATCGATCTTCACCATATCGCGCACATGCGGGATCGCTTTTACTTCATCAGGAAAATTACTGAACTGATCCGTGCAGACGATTTGCTTCCCTACCCCAAGTGCAAAAAGAATCTCCGTGGCCGCTGGGGAAAGAGAGGCGATGCGCACGAATCACATTCTAACCATTCTCACTCATCACGTGGAGTGGGATGCGCAACCGAGCCCAAATTCCATGTAACCGTTCGAATACCCCATGGTTCCAATGTGCCACTTCGATGCGGCTCTGCGGAGGGACGGATAACATCTCGCGCCATTTTGAGAGCATGTAGACCCACCTCGTCACAAAGATCACCTACTCGCTCAAGATTAATATTTGCCCAATGCGTCTTCTTCGTTCGAATGAGAAATGCACCAACGATACGACTCACTGCACTCACAAAGATAGTATTTGCAGCCTGTAGAAGTTCTGCTCTTTCCAATTCCCTGCCTTCCATATGTGGCAGAATAAATTCTGAAGGACTAATAGTATTAAATAACGCAATAATCGTGGCAGATGCGTCTCCAGCCCCCATGTCCAAAGGCCTGTCTGCCCAAGTCGTCTGTGATGCATCACCGTATTTTTCGAGAAGTGATTTTTCTTTTTCGGAATGGACACACGAGGTAAAGCATGCGAGATGATGATGATCTCCAGATCCAACAACTAACCCGCCTTCCCCACCAAAGGTAATCGGATAGTTAAAAGTAATTCCACCGAACGCGGGATGCGGCGGATTGTATTGGCGCATAAGCCACAGCGCATGATCCAGATCCTTCAGAGAACGGATATCCACATCATGACCGTTCGAAGCTATTGGAGAAGGAAACGGAATATCTTTGATGGTATGAGCTTCCACCTCTGCTCCACGCTGCTCAAAAACTCGGGCAACGTCTACGGCCTCCTTCATATTCATGGGGAGTATGACATCCTTACCATATGCCATGTTTGCCACCATGGAGCGAAAAGCCGTAGATGCATTATTCATGTAAAAGAAGCGATTACGCGGGTTGCCGTGTTTGCCAATCTGCTCAAACAAGGGATCGGAAGAGATGAATCCATTTGCAGACTGAAACAGCTGATGAATATTTCCTTGCGCTCCATTCATAGCATCAAGAACCCTTCCAGTCTCGACTGGCTCTGTTGTGAGAGCGAAGTCTCCACCTTCGTTTCCATCCACCCAGGGCATCTGGATAGATATTCGATCAGGAACATCAGCAAGCAGGTGATAGGAAATATTCCCCGTATCTATTAATTTCCGTACGCGATCCTGAACATCACCACGAAGGAAGCGGAACGGGTCGGAGCTTGTGAGCATATTCACGCGGTAGCGATGCGCAAACCTTCGAGAAAGCAACAACAACGATAAATCCATCGCCATATTCTGAGGATTTCCTCCAAAGTCGATATCCACATCATTACATCGACTGCTGAGCAATTCTCCGAGCTCGGGTAGTGGCAGGCTCAAGTCTGCATCAGACTTTAGATCCAATGGGATCTGATGAAATACATGTACATCCAAACCACTTTGAAGATCGCTTCCCTGAAGCATGCCACCGAAAATATCTAACTCCAGCTTGCCATCGGAAGTGAGACCACGGGAGTTCCATTCAGCATTTAATTTATTCCCGGGAATATATGCTTTCTTCTGCAATCCTGCACGCAGCCGACCGATAGTCCTCGATAATTCATCCCTGCGACTCCCGCCACCAAACTTAATGTCTCTCACTCCTTGACTGACAATGAGTACTTCAGGGGGTGCATTGTTGCTGGCGCTCATATAAAGAGGAGTAAGCCCTGAACTTTGTCACCTTAAGTTTACAGAGTCAATCACCCGTTACATTTGTTCAAGAATGAAACACTTTTAAAGAAACGAGAAAGCATGAAAAGGCGCCTCCATTCACAAATCGCATAGCTTCTGTATAAATCAACAACAGCAACCACTCTATTTCCCTCCCCACCGCCAGCGTGGTTTCTCGCCCGCTCTGTAGCAAATGAAGATCAATGCAGCGGTGAGCAACAGAAATGGAAGGATGATAGTGGTGAGGGTGTTGCAGATGATCGACTTGAAAAATAGCAACGTGATATACTCATATCATGAGAATCCACATGAAACTGATGGGAACAATTTCGAGCATTTTGATTATTGCAGCATGCACATCTGTTCCACCGACCATTAATACGGTGAATGTAGATCCCATAGCAACAGAAATTCAGGCGCACTATAACTCCCTATCGGCCTATGAGTCTTCAATATTGAGTTATGACAATGGAGTTATGTCACTTGGCCTGTTCGGAGCGGTAAAGCCAAATCGGTACAAGGAGGTCATGCAATGGGAGAATAATCGTCCTCTCCCACGCATAGAGGTGTGTAATGGCAATGAGCGAAAACTCTTTACTCCAGAGAGCTTGCAAATACTCACGGATACGTATGATTGCGCTCTAAAAGTGAATGATCATTTTTTTGTTCTGGATAAGGTGAAGAGGCTTTCGAATTACGAAAACACCATTCGTGAAATTATCATTTCCAATGACGACTACAAAGATAGAATCGGTTTTGCCGGACCAGGTTCCTCGATTGATCCGCCTTACCGTACTCTCGCTTCCTCGGATACGGGGTATTGGATCTATGAAAGAAACCAAGAGGGAGAAACATTTCCAAACGGAACAGGATACCCTGGTGTGGAAGTTGTCTTTAAAGATGAAAACAACAATGATATTCGCTTGGTTTTTTCAAAGGATAATTATCAACTCATCAAGTCAGAAATCATATTTGAAAACGGTGGCATAAAAACTTCGTACTACACGGATATTCGTCTCAATGAAGTTCGGATGCCAACGGACATGCCCTCGTTGGAATATCTTCAGAATTTATATTGATCTCACCAAAAGTGCACCGTCGCATGCGCTAAAGGAAGGGAAGGGATGTGATCCGCATGCCGCCGCGGCTTCTGCCCTGCGAGATAGCAGATGACGATTAGTACGGCGGTGATGCAGAGCGGGGGTTACTGATGACTATTTCTTGCAGTTCCCTCTTTAATGTTTTTTAACCAATCCCGATAATGTTGCTCCAGTTGACGCGTGATTTCACGCGGGTCTTTCGCTGATGTTGGCTGAAAAATTTCGGCAACATTCTGAGGAGTGGAAAAATGAACATGCATCGATGGCATGAATCGTTGCAGGGGTGGAACGAGACGAAACAGCTCCAACAAGAAATTCCGCGTTCCCGATATGTGCGATTGCAGATACTGCACGTTATCCCAGTGATCCCGCATGCCATCTACAATTCTTCCAATGCCCTGTTCCCACGATGAACCCGGACCTTTGGCACCTTCCGGAAAGATCACGACCGTCGCACCGTCGATAAGTTTCTGTGTTGCACGTTCAAGTGTCTCTGTATTCCTCTTGCGTTTTTCCTGCTCGGAAATCGCCGCTGGAGGCCAGAGCATTCGCTTCCATTTAAACCACGCCCTACCCTCTTGAAGGGCGCGATCCGAAAGATAGACCGGTAGTAGGTGTTCGGCATAGTGTGGTCCTATGCCAAAACGATCCGCAGTGGCAATGATATGAACGTCCCGATGATCTGGAAGACTGCATAGAAGCGGCAACAGATCTACTTCTGATGAGTGGTTGCCAACAACCAGTGTCCCGCCACCACGCATCCCTGTTGCTACATCCTCTTTTGTAGAATCGTACTCAGTCTCTATAACCACGCGATAGTTCTCCGCAAAATTCCTGTGCGCTTGTTGCAGGCCGATCTCTCTAATTTCTGTATCTAAATGAGTCAGCAATCCCTGCAAAAATGCAGGCGTCTTTCTGTTGCCGTATGTCTCTGGAGGGCTTTTGACAATAGTGGAGGAGTATAGCAGGTGACAGGCAGCGGCATCCGGCTTATCTCGTAAAGATGAACGAAAATCACGGCGTAGTCCCCGCAGGGACGAAGCCGGATGGTGCCATGGGAGGGACTTGAACCCTCAATCCCTTACGGGAACGCGATTTTGAGTCGCGCGCGTATACCATTCCGCCACCATGGCATGGGGTTATTCTACCGCAATTACCTGCCAAGAAAGAATGTACTTCCGCTATGCTGCACTCTCCATGGAACACTACGAATCCTTCAGCTTCGACTCCTACGCCTTCTACCCCGAAGAAGGTCTCATAGAACTCAAATACAGCCTGGATGATTCCATCCGGTTCATCGAAACGATCAAACTGCCCGAATCAGAGAAGCCCCTCGTACCGGGCCCCAACCTCAATCATCTTCTCTTTCTGCTCCACCTCATTGGGGGCATCAGTTATTACAAAGCCTATATCCCGAAGAACATCGAAGTCCGCAGCGGATCGCTGACTTCTGATGAAGCCGCCTTCTGGACACAGGTGTATGAAAACGGCCTCGGGGAATTTTTCTTCCGTAACAAGATTGATTATCGGGGGGTGGTGAAATTTCCGGTGACGACGGAGACGGCACAGCATGAGACGTCCCAATGGGACGTCTCTACGGAAGATGCTTCACAGAATGGCAACCAACAACCAACAAACCAGAAAACCAGCAAACTATTGGTCCCCTTCGGCGGCGGCAAGGATTCCATCGTCACAGCGGAACTTCTCAGGGCCGCAGGGCATGACGTGACGCTGCTGAGGATCGGCCACCATCCTCTAATCACGGCCTTTGCAAAAAAGGCGGGCTTTCCGCTCCTCACGATCGAACGCCGCCTGGATCCGATTCTGTTCTCCCTTAATGCCGAAGGCGCGCTGAACGGTCATGTTCCGATTACGGCCTATCTTTCAATACTTTCTGTAATTATCGCAGACTTGTATGGATATTCCGCTGCCATCTGGAGCAACGAACGCTCTGCGAGCGAAGGAAATACGAAACTGCTCGATCTCGAAGTGAACCATCAGTGGAGCAAGGGCATCGCATTTGAGAGATCTCTTCAGAAGATGCTGAACGATAAAACGGATGTGCAGTATTTCAGCCTTCTACGACCGTGGAGCGAGCTTCGGATTGTGCAGGAGTTCTGCAAACATCCGCAGTACTTCGGATCCTTCACGAGCTGCAATGAAAACTGGAAGATCGCGGCCAAAAGCCAAAATCTTCAGGGGAAATTATGGTGTGGCCGTTGCCCGAAATGCGCATTTGCCTTCGCACTCTTTGCAGGATTTCTTTCGAGAGCAACCGTGGAAAAAATCTTCGGAGGAAATCTCTTCGACTCCTCTGCTTTGGAGCCGGTCTTCCGCGAACTCCTCGGACTGCAGGGCTTCAAGCCCTTCGAGTGCGTGGGGACGCCCGATGAAGTCTCTGCGGCGTTTCTGCTCACACGCAAGCGGGGAGATCTAGAGGACACCGCGATGATGCAGGTATTTGAAGCGGAAGTGTTCCCGAAGATCAAAAATCCCGAGGCGTTGATAGCGGCAGAATTGGCGGCAAATACGGATCATGCGGTGCCGCAGGCGTTCCGGAATATTCTGCCGAAATAATGGGCAGGCGGGAGACGGCACAGCGTGCCGTCTCTACAATGTCGTTGTCATTCATTTGAATCTTCCATGTTATTACAAGATCTTAACGGCAAAACGGTCTGCGTCCTCGGCTACGGCAAGGAGGGCAAGGCAACGGTGAAGGCGCTGGAAGAATATGCGCCGGAGTCGGAGATTACGGTTGCAGATAAAAATGACGAATTGCAAATTGCAAATTGCAAAGTCCAGCTCGGCGAAAGCTATCTCCATGATCTGGATCGTTTTGACGTCATTATCAAATCCCCCGGAATTCCTCCGAGTATTTTTGCAATCTGCAATCTGCAATCTGCAATCCTCACCAACTCCACAGAGATTTTTCTCGAAGAAGCCGCCGCCCGCGGCGCAACAGTGGTCGGCGTAACAGGCTCGAAGGGAAAGAGCACGACGTCGACGCTCATTCATGAAATCCTGAAAGCGGGAGACAAGAAGTCCCTTCTCGTGGGGAACATCGGCGAGCCTGCGATTGAACATGTGAAAGACATGGATTCGAACACAGCTCGTGGTGAGCCACAGCGAACCATTTTTGTTCTCGAAATGAGCAGTTACCAACTCATGGATTGCCGATCGAGTCCTCCGATTGCTGTGATCACCACCTTCTTCCCGGAACACCTTGATTACCATGCTTCGACTGGGCTCAGCACAGGCTCGACTCCCCTAGAAACATATAAGGGTGCAAAAATGAATATCACACGTCATCAGTCCGAGGAAGATTTCGTCATCTTCGACGGACTCTCCCAGGGAGCGAAAGAGATTGCGATGGAAAGTGCGGGGAAGCGCATCGCCGCAC
>JBBTVH010000161.1:8562-11408 GCA_038063355.1 Patescibacteria group bacterium
AACGATTTCACGGCACTTGGGAAACGCATCGCACAGTCGAACATCTCAACGGTGATTCTGTTCCCCGGCTCGGGCCCTCGTATCCGCAAAGCGATTGAAAATGCCAAAGCATCGGTGAATTTTCTCGAAGCGGAAACGATGCACGACGCAGTGGAGCAAGCACAATTCTCAATTCTCAATTCTCAATTCTCAATTTCACCGATTGTGATTCTTTCGACGGCCTCCCCGAGCTACGGAATGTTTAGAAATTTCGAGGAGAAAGGTGATGTTTTCCGCCGCTGCATAGAAGGAAAAAATATGGTACAATAGGTTCGTGAAACACATATTCCGCTATCCCAAACTTCTCTTGTTCTTTGCTTCGATCGTGCTCGCGTACGTGCTCTTCAAAATGGGCGCGTTCGATTGGATCGAAGCCCATCTCGATGGCGCGAGCTACCCGAGTATGATTCTTGCCGGCCTCTTCTTCAGTTTCGGGTTCACGGCGCCGCTCTCGGCTGCATATTTCTATGAAGTTTCACACATTGTGAATCCGTTCCTCGCTGCCATCCTCGCTGCTGCGGGCGCAATGCTTTCCGACCTATGCATCTTTCAGTTCACACGTCTTTCGTTCCACGACGAGATCCAGCGTCTCAAGGAGACGCGTCTGATCCTGTGGCTGCACGGACTGTTCCATCATGACGGCATCTCGCACGATTTGCGCACTACACTGCGCTGGATTCTTGCCTGCATCATCATCGCCTCCCCTCTACCTGACGAGGTCGGCATGACCTTTGTCGTCGGATTCACACATCTCAAGGGATGGCGGCTGATGGCGCTGTGTTGGGGGCTCAATACTTTGGGAATACTGTTTATTATGCTGCTGGGACGCGCTGCGTAAATTGAAAATGTAAAATTGAAAATTGAAAATTTCCGTCCACAAACATCTGGATCGTAATTTTCAATTTTACATTTTCAATTTTCAATTCGTTCCGTTCCCAACTTTCACCTTCGCCGGCCGAAGAACTTTTCCCGCAAGCTCGTACCCCTCCTCAAACACTTCCGTGACGGTATCCTTTTCTCCTGGTCCCTGCTGCAGCACTTCATGACGCTGGGGATCCGCTTTCGTACCAAGGGATGACATCCGTTGCAGCCCAGCACCCTCGAGCTCCTTCAGTAACTGCTTTTCGATCGCGGTAACGCCTTTTACCCATTCATGGTGTTTCAAATCTTCGGGAAGATGCTGGAACGCGCGCTGGAAGCTGTCGATGGTGGGCAATAATTTCTTGAGCATTGCTTCGAGCGCGAACACGGCAAGCTCGGCTCGCTCGCGCTCCACTCTGGCTTTGGCGTTCTGCAGATCTGCCTGCGACCGCGCCGCAAGATCCTTCATCTTCGCGGCTTCGGCTTTCGCGCTGTCAAGCTCGCCCGTAATCGCGGCGAACTGCGCCTGAAGATCTCCAAGTTGTTTTTGAAGAACTTGCCATTCGAGCGGGAAATCGTTTGAGGGTGAGGACATGTAACGGAATGATAGCCAAAACCTTCATAAAACTCTATAATAGAATCCTCTGCTCTCATGCCGAACAATACTTCACCCAAGGAGAATCTAAGACGCCAGGTGTTTGTGGTCTCCGGCATGACCTGCCGCAGCTGCGAACTCCTCATCGAGCGTTCCCTCAAAGACGTCGCGGGCGTGAAGGAGGTCCTCGCAAGCGAGCGGCGGGGAACGGTGGAAGTGCTTTCGGATCCAAGATTGAAAACGCCGACCCTCGAAGCGCTCCATGATACGCTTCCTTCCCGCTATACACTGCAAAAGCAGGGCGCAGCCGCGGCCATCACGCAGGCCCCCGAGGAAAAACCCGATTGGTCGGAAGTCGGCGGCATGGTCGTGCTGATCGTAGCAGGATATTTACTGCTCAAGCACTTTGGCGTATTTTCCTTCGCCAAGAACGCAGAGGGTATCGCGAGCCTTGGTGCCGTCTTCGCAGTGGGCCTCGTCGCGGCCACATCCACGTGCCTCGCGGTCGTAGGAGGCCTTCTACTCGCCGTGGCCGCCAAGTGGACGGAAACGCACCAGTCCGCCAGCCGCTGGCACCGCTTCCAGCCCCTGCTTTCCTTCAATGTCGGCCGTCTGGCCGGCTACTTCCTCCTCGGCGGCATCGTCGGATGGATAGGCACGGCAATCACGCTCTCGCCGCAGGGAACGGGAATCCTCACGCTCGTCATCGCCTCGGTGATGATCATGCTCGGACTTAATATTCTGCGCATCGTCCCGAAGCGCTATTGCACGATTCCGCTCCCGCGGACCATGACAAATCACATCCGGTCGCTCAGCGAATCGCACAACATGTTCGCGCCAGCGCTTCTCGGCGCGCTCACCTTCTTCCTCCCCTGCGGATTTACCCAGTCCATGCAGCTTCTGGCACTGGGATCCGGCGGCTTCCTGCAAGGCGGCATCGTGATGCTTGTGTTCGCCCTGGGAACGCTTCCCGCGCTCCTCGGGCTTTCGGCGATGAGTTCGTTGGCCGAAGGAAAAACGGCGCACAGGTTCCTCATCTTCTCCGGAACGATGGTCCTGATCCTCGGCATCTTCAACCTGCAAAGCGGGCTGCTGCTTTCAGGCGTTGACGCCGTCGGCACGATCCGCACGGCATTCGGGCGCGCACCCGCCATAGCGCAGGGGTCCAATCCCTATGTGACCGTCGACGCACAGGGACGGCAGATCGTGGCTCTCACCGTGAATAACACCGGTTACACGCCGGCGAGCATCACCATCGATCCGGGACGGCAGACATGGATTTACGCCGTGGCCCCCGAAGGCGTCGGCGGATGCGCTTCGGTCCTTACCTCCCCTGCGCACAATCTCTCCA
>JBBTVH010000162.1:0-1052 GCA_038063355.1 Patescibacteria group bacterium
GAGAAAAGGCAGGAAAGGCAAAACCTTCCTGCCCTTTCTGCCTTTCCTATCAATGCACAGCGATGCATCCTGTGTCTGTGAAGATTCTTGTCGCATTATCCGGCGGTATCGACTCCTCTGTGGTCGCCCATATGCTCCACGCAGCCGGCCACGAACTCATTGGCGTGCGCTTTCTCCTCTGGACCGATCCCCTCGCGCCAGCGATGGCCGAGATTCTCCCGAGCAAATGCTGCACTGCACAAAATGCCGCGCGTGCGGGCAGAGTCGCGAAAAATCTGGGAATCCCCTACCATCTCGTCGATCTCAGCGAGGAATTCAAACGCACGGTGGTCGATCCGTATCTGCAAGGACACCGCACGGGAGTCACGCCGAATCCGTGCGTCGGTTGCAACCGCACGATCAAGTTCGGAAAACTGATAGAGCTGATGGAGGAGTATGGATGCGAGAAGATGGCGACGGGGCATTATGCAAGAGTTGCGCGGGAAGAAAAAATTGCAGATTGCAAATTGCAAAGCACCACGCACGATTTGCAATCTGCAATGTGCAATCGCCATCTTCTATTAGAAGCCGTCGATAAAACGAAAGATCAGAGCTACTACCTCTACGGCCTCTCCCAAGAGCAATTATCGAAATGTCTCTTCCCTCTCGGCGCGATGCAGAAATCCGAAGTGTATGCTCTCGCAAAAACATTCGGTGTTCCCTTTGATGATGACACCTATCGCGAAAGCCAGGACCTCTGCTTCTTTCCGGAAAAATCACCGGAGGAATTTCTGAAGCGCCATCTGCAGGATGCTCTGAGGCCCGGCCCGATCATCCGGCGCGACGGCAAGGTCGTAGGAAACCACGAAGGCCTTCCCCTGTACACGATCGGTCAGCGGCGCGGACTCAAGATCGGCGGACTGAAGATTCCGCTGGAAGTCGTCGCGAAAGATATAGGGAGCAACACGCTTGTCGTCGCTGAACAGGGCAGCGAACACGCGCAGGAAATACCAGTCACCGATCTCGCATGGGTCTCGTGGAAACCTGAGGAAAATGTTCCGCCGCCGTTTGAG
>JBBTVH010000163.1:0-1394 GCA_038063355.1 Patescibacteria group bacterium
ATTATAAACAAAATCCTAAAATTTTTCTGCTATTGGAGACCTTGATTTATATAACATTTTGTAAATTATTCAACACTTTTTTCCATTCTCTCAAGTTTTTTGTTTCCCTGAGCTTGAAGGACCCTATTTTCGTCGCTAGGATATCGCGGCTTTCCCAAGCGTCTTCCCTTCCGTGTGTCCAAAGATGTCATAGAGCTCATCGGCGTTGTAAAGGAGAGTTTCCCCAATGCCACCTTCCGCGTCCGGATCATTTCGGACCAAGCGAAGGACCACGAGCTCCTCTGCACTCTTGCCGGACGCATGAGGGTCCATCGCGTGCGCATCCTTCCGGGTGACCGCGTCAAAGTGGAGATGACGCCCTACGATCTGGAGAAAGGCCGGATCACGTATCGCTTGCATGCCGATGCGCCGCTGACCGGTTTGCCCGGAGCTCCCTCTGCTCCCGCATCTCCCGCCGCACAGCCGACACTTCCTCCAAATCCGAATCCCAATCCCACCCCCAGTCCTCGTCCATGAAAGTCCGCCCCTCCGTGAAACCGATCTGTAAAGACTGCCGTCTCGTACTTCGACGCTCGGGTAAGGGCAAAGTCGTGCGCCGCATCGTCTGCCGCAAGAATCCCAAGCACAAGCAACGGCAGGGTTAATTCTCAATTCTTCATTCTCAATTCTCAATTCCCATGCTACGTATCTCAGGAGTCGTACTACCGGATAAGAAACGTATGGAGATCGCTCTCACAGCGATCAAAGGCATCGGGCGTTCCCTCTCCAACACGATTCTCAAGGAGCTGAGTATCGACTTCGACGTACGCCCCACCGATCTCAGCGAAGAACAGGCGGCGCTTCTTCGCAGTCGCGTAGAAAAGGAGCTCACGGAAGGAGAGCTCACCCGCAAAGTTTCCACGGACGTAAAGCGCCTGCAAGACATCGGCACGTGGCGCGGATACCGCCACAAGAAGAAGCTCCCCGTCCGCGGCCAGACCTCGCGCAGAAACGCGCGCACCAAGCGCGGCAAGAAGAAGACGGGGCTCTCCGGACGCGTCACCCTGACCAAGACGTAAACCCAGGCACCGCACCCGCGGAGGGGTGCGGCTGGAACCATTTCATTCCTCGATTTCTTTCTCCTCCCATGCCAGACGACAAGAAGAAAAGCCTCGTAGATACCTTGCTCGACACCCCTGTCGAAGCACCTGCTGCTGGCGAGTCCAAGCCAAAAGTGCGCCGGAAGAAGGTAAAGCGCGCCGTGCCCGAGGCCCGCGTCTGCGTCCATGCTTCGGAGAACAACACCATCGTCACATTCACCGATCTCGAGGGAGGCGTGCTCTGCTGGAGCTCTGCCGGTTCTTCCGGTTTCAAGGGAACCCGCAAGTCTACGCCGTACGCCGCCAAAGTCGCCG
>JBBTVH010000164.1:0-24063 GCA_038063355.1 Patescibacteria group bacterium
CATGCAGAAGAGCACACGATCACTTCGCCTTGAGCAAAACACCCCAAAGGTCTGTGCTTTCTGTACTCCAAAAAGGCCGTTTAGGTCCTTAATTCATCCCAAAGCTTCTTAAAGTTTTCTTTGGACTTATCTCCTCCTTTTTCCGTCAAACAATGCTGTTTCAGAATCGCCTCCAGAATCCCCGGATTACTGGTTTCTTTTGCCATCCGTTTAACGGCATTTTGCTGGTCACCGGTCCAATCTGCTGTCGTACGCATCTTTGGGATTTCCTTGAATATATGCTCCAGATCCTTCGCGATGATCAGAGCCTTGCTACTCACTTCACAGAGCTTGGGCAGCTCATCAAGAGCAAATTTGGAAATATTTTTCTCCCGGCACTGGGGAATGAGACTCTGATAGACGGCTGGGTTGTAGGCATCACGATCGAACGGAGCAATATTCTTGAGTTCGGAACGCACACCGCGATGAGTGTCATTCAGATCGGTCGACTGCAGGAATCCGTTCCTCCACGGATTTCTGTCATTGAGCATCGTATCGACATCAGAAAAATCGATCATCGTTATTTCCGGGCGAATGTCCGCGTTTTTCTCGGAACGATCGATCAGTGCCAAGCCGGCCTTGGACGGCGTTTCTTCTTCCCCCCTGCGAACTTCAGGCCTGCTGCTGAAATGCAGGATTTGGGGTATGCCGATATCCATCTTCAGGAACTTCAGCTCGGCAATATGCACGCCCTTCTCCTGAAGATCGCTAATTCTCCTGATGTCACTGATGCCTAATGTGGAAACGATGCGTTTGAGCACCAGCCCGCGGTCACGGAGATCGATATTCTCAAATGCACCGAGATATTCGCTGGGGTCCTTCCTGTCAGCCTCCGGAGGAACCCTGAGATGATCGGGATCCGGCAGCTTGCTCCGATCAATCTGCTCCTGGCGAAAGCCCTGCTTGCGGAGGTTTTGGTCCACCAACTTCTGCACAAACGCATCCTCTTCGACCTTGCTGCCAAGGGGATTTCTGCGCCGGAAGACATTGCGCCACGTCGATTCGTATCCTCCGCGCACCACCGCTTCCTCCTTCTTGAGGAAATCCTTCTCCGGATTCTGCGCGGCTCCGGCACGCTCGCGGATTTTTGCCTGCCCGTAGGTGCTGACGGGGCGGTAGCCGATGAAGTTCGAGGATGCCCGGCTCAGGTCGCCATTCTGGTAGCTGCCCGGCGCACGTTTGTGGGTGAAAGCACCCGACCGGAAAACCGGGTGCTCCTCGAGGTATGGATCCCCTTTTTTTGCCTGATCGCCCATGGCAATGTACATGGCCCACGCCTTGTCGTATGCCCGGAGATAGTCCACGGTGCCGCGCTGGAATTCCGCGGAGCTCCAGATATCGTTTGTTATCTCACTGAGCATATTTTCAAATTGATCCTCTCCAAAGAGGTCTTCAGGCGTCGTCTCGATCATGGAGAGCTCTGCATCGGCCTCCGCCTTGATCTCGTCGGGATTGGAAAGCAGCCCGGCCTCATACGCTCTGCGCTCCTTGCGATTGGGAAAAAGATCCCTGGCCTCGGCGCGTCTGCGACCTCGCGCAAGCCGGATTTGCCGCGACCGTTCCTGTTTCATCTGGTCGCTCATGTGCCGCGTGAACATCGTGTGAAGATGCTCTTTGAATTCGTCGCTGTTCATTTCGCGGATCTCGTCCGAACGGTTTTGGATCACCTCATTTTTGTCATTATAAATGTGTGTCGGCTCGTCGCGGCGCATGTCGAAACGCATGTGATCGAGCTTCGGCTCCGGCGGCGGCGGGACAGGCTTCTCAGTCGGAGCGGCAGCAACCTCACCAACCGACGGAGGATCTTTTGTTGAATCACAGGAGGGTTCATAGCTCGGCGGCACCTCTTTATTGCCTGAATTGGCAATCAACCGATGCTCGCGCGCAGAAATGGAGGGGAAGTGCCGGCGGCAGAAATTTTTCTTCATGCTGCTTTCGAGGAGTCGGTGAAATTCTGTTCCAGGTTCTGCATCCTCTTTTTATCGGAAGTGTCCGAAATCTCCACGAGCGTATTGGCCATGTTCTGCGTCTCGCCGATGGCCCCTGCCACAAACTCCGGCCAGCGGTCTACGAATTCCTCGTAGGCCTTCTGGTAGTACAGCATCCACTCGGCGCGCTTCTCCGGTTCCATCGCCGCAAGCTCGGCTGCGGTCTGTTTGCGCGCGCCCGTCATGAGTTTCGGCTCGATCTGCTCCATGAGAGCATCGAAGAGCTGCTGCTGGATCTCCTCTTTGGAGAGTTTTTGGGGCAAGGACATTGTGTGTGTGAGAAGAAACCGATTTCCTATCATTGTACCACAATAGACCGCAGCACGTCTACTCCCCCGAGAAACAAAGCAATTGTTCGATTGTAGCCAATACGCACTGCGATTGTACGCAATTTCGATCGCTGCATGGCTCCTTACTCGATGCCGAACGTGCGGATCGTATGGAAATCGGCTCCCGGACCGCGGTACGAATGGTCGAAACGGATATCGTTCGGTGCGAGTTCCTCGGTATCGCGCTGCAGCCGAATGAGCCTCTCCCGCAGTCGATGCAAAACCACCCTGTCTGACGCCAGAATCGGTGCATCGATCAGCGTCGTACAGCACCGGATAGCATGGTGGACCATGGCATGGACAGCGCGGTAGCTTGCACTGTTCATTGTCGTATCGGCCTGTTTTCGCAGGAACTCGGGGTGTATCACGCTACCGAGCAACGAGAGCGCGAGGTAGCGCATCGCGTTTTTTTCCGGGTCGGGGATGCGGTCGTCGAACGGATCTTCTTCGAGGATCTGTTTCACGAGACGTTCGTTGTTTTCCACAGTCGCGTCGTCGGTGATTCCGCGGACACCGGCGTCGGCGTAACGCTGTTCCAATGCGAGTATCATTTCCCCGACTGCGCCGGGCGGCTGCCCCTCGACATCGACATCAATGCCTGGCGATGGTCGTAGCGTGCATCCAAGAGCCCGCGCAATCCTTGGGCGCAAACCTTCACGTGCCCGCGGCACCGCCGCCCGCGCGGCGCGCCCCTCAATCGTCTGCAGCAGCTGCAGCGCCACGACCACGGGGTGCGCGGTGCGCCACTCCGCTGACGAGAGTTGCGGGTGCAGCGGATCCATCCCCCCTGCTGTCGACTGCGCAGGGACAGGATCGAGGCGGCCGTGAGAATGGGCGATACTCCCTTCGTCGGCATCCGGTATGGATTCCCTGTTATCAGTCATCTCCTCAGTATAGCGGATCAGCCGCATAAAAACAGCGCGACATACGGCGATGCGCTGTCGTTCGAGGGTCTTCAAACCGGCGTGTGCGCTCTTTCCGCTCCCACGCGAGTGCTTCTTCCAGCTCCCGAATGCGTCACTTCGCTTGTTCGTACTTCGTCCGTAGTTCCGGTGCTGCTGCAGCAGCTTCTTGATCTCCTCTTTGGAGAGTTTTTGGGGTTGGGCATGGATATTGGTATCAGAGGTATTCGATCAGATTTTAGGCATATTTGCACGCTTTAAAGCCCTATATAGGCGGAAATTTCTATCCGATTAGCCATTTTAAAAGAATCGGGTTATATTGGCTTATTTGTTATATTATTGTATAATAATATTAGTTGCTCTTTGTCATTACTGGCCTTAGTGGGTCGGTAGAAGAGCATGACTTTGAATCAAGGAGACGTGGTCATGACTTGGATTACCGGTTTGATTTTGGTCGCTGGCGCTTTGTTCTTCTTCGCAGCCTTGCTTGGAGTGTTTCACTTCGACAAGGACAAGGAGGGCGGCGCTCTGATCGAGACGTTGTGTGTCATCGCGGTCGTTTTCGTTGTCCTCCTGTTCTATGGAGCAATGAACGACCCCGGGGCGCACAAAGCTTTACGGAAGACGCTACTGCAGATTGACGATGAACTATTCGTTCGTCCGAAAGTCGAGGATGTCGTCTACAAAGAAGGAAGTATTAGCTGGACGGTACCGAAGCGGGCTCTGTGGATTGCCGTGCATATCAAGAAGGACGGCAAGGAATTGCCAACCGAATTGAGGCACGGCGATGAAACAGGATTCGCAAGCGAAAACTTGGTGGATGCGGAAAGCGTCCGTGTCCAGGCGGGATACGCCAACGGCCCGTCGGAAGCCGTAATTCCGAAAGGTTTCGTCCCCACAGTTGAAGAATCAACCGTGGAAGAATCTCCGGAAATTGAAGCTCCCGTGGAAGAACGTCTTCCAGAGGAAGCTCCGATCGAAACTCCGGAGACCAGCCTCCCTACAACTTAGGCCAATTTTGACTCGGGGAGCAACTGAAACCGGCTGCACTTGCAGCCGGTTTTCATTATGCAGTGAATTTTAAGAGCGCGGCTCCGCGTCGTTGCCCGTAGATGGACGAGGGGTATCTTGAGTTGCATCAGGTGCTTTTGAATCTGCAGAACCTTCACCTCGCGTTTTTCCGGATTCATTTGATGTGGACGGTCGTCTGTCTGCATCTGTACTGCTGCGCGGATTCGAGGAAGAGCTTCCTGTACCTCTCGTATTAGTCGCATCAGAAGGACGTCCGGAAGATGTTTCCGATTCACTTCTTTTTTGCGTCTCCGTTTCGCCGGAGCGCGTCTTTGTCTTCGATTCGGTAGATGGACGCTGATTCGGTATGTATGAATCTTGCGATCTCGATGAGCCTTCAGAAGAACCATCGGGACGCAAAGAGTCACCATTGCCACTCCTGCGCGAATGGTCTTCTCGCGTTGATCGGCGGGAGCCTTCCGCATCGCTTGAAGGCGCGACTCCGTCAGCGTCCGTTGTTCTCCGTGTAGATTCTTCATCGGCGCTGTTCACCTGCTTCGCATCCGCCTCCGCCGTACGCGCAGAGGAATCCGCATCTTCGGTGCGACGTGATCCGTCGGCATCTGCAGTAAACGGTCTTGCTGTGTCATCTGAGGAGCGCGAAAGAGCTCCGCCTTCCGAATCAACCCTGCGGGAGCCGTCTGCATCTGTCGTACGAGCCATAGCATCGTCTACTGTCGTCCGGCGACTACCTGTGGCATCTGTAGATCGCGCCTTTCCGTCATCTGCGGAAGTACGTGACACTGAATCCGATAATGCGTCTTCTGTGCGTGCAGTTGCCTCTTCACCACCTGCAACGAGTCCTTCTGCGCCAGATGCAACGCCGGGCATACCAGATGTCGACGTAACATTTACCGAAGCAATATCCAGCATCACCTCTTCCACGCTCTGACCCCTACGCGCTTTTCCTTCCTCGAGTCCCTCAAGGATGACTTCATAGTACTCCGTGCGGATATCCACGGGCTCTCCCTGCTGGGGATGTACCATTGTGAGTTTATCCCTGATATCGTCGTAGTAACCGGTAGACGTGGTACTCGTACGCGCCTGCTCGATAAGACCGAGTGTGGCCATGTCGAGCGACTTCCGCGTATGCGTTCCCGTTTTCACGCGGTACGCTCCGAGAAGGTAGAAGTAGCTGGCAAGTGTGTCGCCGGTCTTGCAGAGATTCCTGTGCTTGGTGCAATCAATCGCGCTGATCGGCTTGCCGTCCTTCCCCTTCTCACGGTCATCCGTGGAGGGGAAAAAGCGATTTGCGGCGGCGCTGTCCATGCCGCGCGCCTTGAGTGATGCCTTCAGGGCATCTTTCACCGGAGACTCCCAGGACTTCAGCAATCCACCACGGCCGTCCTTGGTCGGTTCAAAGTTATCGGCCACCACGCCCACATCGAGACCAGCCAGAAGAGCGAGTCCTGTGACTGCCTCACTAAGATCCTCATGCGCCTCGTTCGGAAGGAATTTGAGCATCTGTTCGCCGACTTTCTCCACAGCCTCTGAGGAGCCAACCGGTCCGACGGCTTTTGCGCCGCGGAATTTGTCCACAAGAGCTAAGGCATTCTGGCCCGTGGAGTTGATAGGATCGTTGTCCTTTAGGAAGATATACTTGCCGAGAAAAAACGCGGCGATGCCGGCGCTCGTCTTCGGAAATTTATAGACGCCGCCGATAAGACCGATGACGATCGCAAGCTGAGCGATGCCCGGCATCTGCTTGAAGCGCTCGGTGATGGTCTCCGCCGATTTGCGAATTTCTTCCTGCGAAGCGCGCGTAGTTTTCTCCAGAAGCTGGCGCTGTTTCTGGCTTTCCACCTGAAGCTCCGTCGTCTGGGCTTCGGTCTTCGGAAGAATGTATTTATCGATGGCCTCTTGATCGACTACGCCCATTTTGGTTGCGCCCAGAAGCAAGGATGCCTCGGGGTCACCCGCGGCGAACTGCGCCATGATCCCTTCCGGCGTCATCGTGCCGTGGCGGCGATCGAGATGCGCGAGGAATTCCTCTTTGAGACCCGCGGAAGCGCCATGCGCCTTGTCCGTTCCGGTGTTGTTCAAGAAAAGCAGTTGATGAAGGCTGTCTTTGGCAATTTTCGTGCCATCGGCGTCGGGCTCTGTGCCGTCATCGAGTCCGTACATCTGCTTCATCGCAGAGACCAAGGTGTCCTGTTTGTCCTTGATCGTGTTTCTGCGGTTGGTGGGATCTGAGTCGCCAAAAATAGTGTTGAACTTGGTTTGTGAGTCATTCGGAATCACGCTCGTGATAAGTGCGTCAAACCGCTGGCGGCGTTCGACCGGCTGCAGTGACTGTAGATAGTGCTCTGGACCAAAATTTGAGGCATTGAGTCGTATTTGCGCATTTGCCATTTCCGTATCGAGTTCTGTTTGCTTATCTGGATGGAGCTGGGCTCTGTCCGTAAGTTGGAGCCCTTCAAATGCAAGGATCCATTTTCGCAAATCCATGAGATTGACCATCGCCTCAGGTGTGAGGTCTTGTTCGACGAAAATGTTGGTGACCCATTCCAGGACGGTGCCCGGGGCAGTCTTCACGAAATTTACGGCTTTCCGTAGAAGCTTCTGCACATCAATGCCCATGCGATCTTTTGCCACGTCATAAATGCCGCGTACGATACCAAGGGGAATACGTGCGACGGCTTCAAGGCTCGAGGCCATGATTTCGGCGTTCGCCCATGTCATACCGTAGGCGATCTCTTGAAGCCATTTGCGCGGATCCGAACTGAAACTTTCGGGCGAACTTTCCTCATGGCACAACCTTGCCTCGCGCTCGCTGAAGCGGCTACTGAATGGCCGGTGCGAAGGAAGGAATGACATGAGAGAAATATACGATTAGGAAGAATGCGAAGCGGATTCCTGCGCCATGTCCTCGGCGTCTCCGACCCAGGTATCGATAGTCACGGCTGCTTCTTCCGGCGACCATTGGGCATACGCCTTCGGAAGTGATTCTGTGAGTTTTTGAGCGAGGGATACAACGATCATTTCCGCTTTGGCACGAGCGGCGGTATCTGCATAAAAGTCTGCATGTTTTTTGTGCCATGCGATGATCGCGTCGCCAGTTGGCTCTTCGAAGGCAGCTACGTAGGCATCGCGCACCTCTTTCGGAAGCCAGTCGATGTACATGCGCCAGAAGGCATCCACCGTTTCTTCAAAAACCATGCGCAGGAACACTTCGTCCGTCGCCTTGGTGAGCGGCGGCAAGCTGGCAGTGGCTTCAGCCACAATTCGGCTGAGCCCTTCTGGAAGCGAAAATGGGAGTGTTTGTGTCATGGTCTATATAAGGAGGGATTAATGGGGAGCACTGCCGCCTTTCGGTTTGAGGAGGAATTTGCCGCCAACCAAACCAGCAGCAATGATTCCTAAGGGGGCTGCGGGGCCAAGGGCCAGGAAACCGAGGCCTGCGCCTGCAGCAATTCCCCATTTGCGCGACCAAGCCAGTTTGCCTCCTTCACTGATGCCCTTGCCCGCTCCAACGGCGCTCGCGTATTTGTTTCCATAGACGACGCTGCGCATAGAGAGAGGGTTTCCCCTGCCGGTCTCGCCATTGTATTTCCCGGTAATCATGCCCCAGTCCTTGCCAAAGAAGGAATTACTGATCATGCGAGTCGCGGGATGTATTCGCTTCGATGCATGTTCAATGGCATGTGATACATTGCTATTGGTACTCGCATCGGGATTGCTCTCAAGAATCTGTTGAAGAATACGTTGATGCTCAGGCTTCATTGGATCTGAAAGAATTTTGTCCTTATCACCGTCTTTCAAATTTACAGAAGGACCGTAGCGCTCCAACAGACCTTTGGAATGTTGCAGAAGCAATGCTTTCGTAATTTCGCGCATTTCTGCATCAAGATGAGCACCGTCACGGATGCGCAAATCCCAAGGAACATCAGAGGATCGATCATAAAACTTCTGCCGCTTGAGCTTCCGCAAGGCAAAATAAGCCGTGATTAGATCTTCATAATACTCACATTGCGACCATAGAGGACGCTGATCTCGCGAGGCAGGTATATGACATGCAAGCGCGATCTGACGAATTGTTTCAGCATCACGACCACCCAAATCTAACCGCATTAGCGACTCACCAGCAGATGCAATTTGGGAATGATCATGTTCTCCATACATTCTTTCTACAATCCGATCGGAAACTTGTGACATGTCTGTATCAATGAGGGATCGTGCGCGAAGCACATTCGCTCCTCTGCTTGCTTCATCTTCTGTGAGACCATGATAGCGTATCAACTCCGCGGAAAGCACTTTAAATTGTGCATCAGCCCCCTTGGGCACTTCTCCATCGGCAATTTTTTTCAAAGACACGTTCAGTGTATCTATCTGTGTCTGATGATGTTGTTCTGTCTTTAGTTGCAAATTCGTATCCGAAACAATTGCATCCAGCAGCACGCTTAAATTCAGACTTCTGTCGTACATAGGAAAAAGAGCAGGCGGAACAGAAGGAGGCGGAGGTATCCAATTTACATATGTGAGAATCGGCAATGCAGATCCTGGATGCAAATCACGAATAATCGTTCCAATAGTGACAAAATTTGTAGCTACTCGCTGGGATTCAGTAATCACCTGATTCGCCTCTCTCATCCTCTCGTTTGCCCAAGCAATTGCCTGGCGTCTATCCTCGGCAGTAGGAGCTATTGGAACATTATATACTTGGCCTCCTAGGGGTGGCATAGGTCCCCCAAGTGGTATCACCGCCATTGCCGCAGGTAAATTCGTGCGAGTTTGATCAGCTACTTGCCAGGAAAATATAGGACTATAGGTCAATGCACGTGCTTGAGTTATGCCAGCAACGAGCCTTTTTCTTCGTTCCTCAGTAAGAAGGTTATTACGAACTTCTGTATCATTTCCCGCACTAATCGTATCTCGGATGTCTTTGTGCTTCATCACAATCATCGTCGCCATAGCAGCTCCCCAATGGTTGTCACTGTCTTCCCGGAATTGCTCGAAAAATCTATGCTGTTCTCCAACTTGTCGTTGGATCATGTCCACGGATCTACTTGCAAGCGCAAGGGATTTTCCCGGCCGACCGATCTCATGGAAAATATGCATGGCAAGTTGCTGCCATGCGGTATTTTGAACAGCAGTGCCATAGGGTTCGACAGTAATAAAATTCTGGATGTTATTTTCGTTGGCTACAATTGCAGCTTTAAACTGATTGACATTCATTTGCGCAAATAGATTCCCTGAAGAGTCTATGTGACGTATCAACTTTGCAGTATCAACGGTAAATCTAATACCGGGCTGTACTGCAGAATTGAATTGAATCACGTCATAACGTCTGGACAAGTCCACTCCATTAGAAGTGGTTTTCAATATCTTAGCAATGTCAGCCTCTTTGGTTATTCTGAAGTCTTCGGCAATAGGCGGGCGACGAATGATATGAATGCCCAATGAACTTAGTGTGCGCTTTTTATCTATCAGATCCTCTTTTAATCTTTCCCGTAACCCATTTTGCGGAGGCTTTGCATTTGGGTCTCGTTTGTACTCCTTCCTCCAGAATTCATTTCTGGTATCAATTTCTATTTTGCATTCTCCAAGTGGGGGAAGGCCTGGGTTGTTGAAATCACATTCAGATTCAATATTCACCTTATCCAGAACAATGATGTGAGACTGTTTTGTGGCATCAGCAGGTATGAATGATGGCAAGCCGTAACGGATAACATCATTGATGTGTGTTTCTGGTAAACTCAAACGTATCGCATCCATAACAGCTCTTGTTCTTCGCTCTTGAAGAGGGTTCAACACGCGCAAACGATGCGGCTCATCTGAACGAATATTGATTGCTCCAAGAGCATTTTGAAGATTTTCCTTAAGCAATCTTCGCAGTCCTGCTCCCTCTATGGAGCGTCGAGTGGCATCCATAATCGGAATGACGCGACTGATAATCTGCTCGGTCAAAAGTTGTGGAAGGTCCACACCGGGTCCCACTCGTCGAGGAATAGTGACGCCAAAAGCGTTGAGTAAGAAATCTGCTTCGATGTTTGTCGTAACACTTCTCAGATGGTCGGACTCCTGAAAACCAACGCTGGAAAGCTCAGGAGCTCCTCCGGCAGGTGCGCCGGAAGCCGGATTTGGTGTGTTTGTAGTCAAATCTAAATAGTATACCAGATTTGACCAAGAGACGGTAGCCTATGCTTAGCGCTTCAGGCAGCCTTTTCCTTGGGTTTAGATTTGTCCCCTTTCGGCTTTTCTGGCGTTTGCGTTTCCGCAGGATGTGCCGCAGCTTCAGCCACCGTAGGTGTAGCGGCTGCGGGAACGGGAACCGGGGGTGTGCTTGCCGCAGCTAGGGCTGTTGCATATGCAGGTCTCTGCCGATTCAGTAACGCAAATATATTTCCGGCAGCAGTCCCCTTTGGATGCTTACTTTCGAGTTCAGCAGCATGCTCAGCGACTGATTTGAAAACTCTTGGCTTTGCCCATGGACCAGAAGGAGCAGACTTTGGAGCAGTGGAAACACCTAGACTGCCGGGAGCTCCTGTAGAAGTAACACTCAAGGGCGTCGGAAGTGTAGCATCTTCGGGTCTCAAATAACGGTCACAGTACGCTCGACCACTCGTCGTGAGATAAAGATGTCTCCTAGGCAAATTGCGTCTAGCATGCCTTGGAGAATGAGTAGCATACTCATCAGCAAAAAATGCCTCAGGTCCGTCTGAACTATCGACAACAATGAACGGGACATCGTTGTGACTACCATCTCTTCGCACTGTCGATAAATTGTCACCGCTGACCTGTCGCGGCTCATTATTGATGGTAATTTCCGTTTCTGCTGATCTAGGCACCACAATACAATCTGCAGGAAGTCTGTAGCGCTCTTTGCATGCTTCACTCTCATCTGCATCTCCTGGTGTGAAAGTGCTTGTATCCAATAGATCTCTCGCCTCTCGTTCGTCATCGATAGACGGTTGATCGAAATCAGCATTTGTTGCAATGGACTCCTCATCGCTATACCGCTCGTCCTCCTCGCTCTGTGCCTCTTCCGTAGAATGAACATTTAAATCATCAGTCACCAGTGCGCTCTCGGAAGGTAACGAAGTTGTAGTTTTTGGTTTGTGCCGATTATCTACAATTTGTACATTGCTCGGATTCACGACATATGAATTATACAATGGACTATCGGATGAAAGAGCTACTGGAGAAGTTGCTCCTAAAGTCACATCATCATCTGACATATGAATACCGAGCTTGCGTGCACTTTCAGGAACCAATCTGCACTCGAAGAAGGGAGAACCTGAGCCAGACCTGTCAGCCCAAGTAACTTCACCGTTATCATTTGCAACGAATGGAATTGTAGAAGCATTTGGAAATTGAACGCGCACTTGTGCCAAGCTTCGCTGCCCGTCTAATGGAATCTTTAATTCTGTAACGAAAATTTGGTCTTCGAGAGCTGCAGGAATTATGCGAATTTCTGGAGGAATATTAAAACGCCGACGGAATTCCATTTCTGTATCGGCATCTACTTGCATTTGTGATTCCGCGTTGATCGTATCCGTTTGAAAAGTATAAGGAATATGCACTGGAGCAGCGCCTGTCGCTGCTGAAATTCTTTGCCTCGAACGCACGGATTTCTTTGTTGTAGACTCACGTGGAGATGAATTGGAACCATCTCCAGTGGTGGCGTCTGATGTTCGGGGCAGTTGATATGCTTCTGGATTGGCAGTTCCTGTACCTGTTTGCTGAGCTGCTTCCACTCCCTCCGCATGTCGAGCGAGCAACTTTAATTTTTCCAGTACTTTTTTCATCGTACTTGCAGAAGGCGATTTCGGATTAGGAACCCGTATGTCAAAATATCTTGCTGCTGCAACAAGGTATTCTGTTCCAGTCGCCTTTCCATCACCAGCAGTTGTGATTTCTGAACCGACAATTGCGGAATTTCCTTTGTTGTAAGTAAGATCCTCCACCTGACAATTCCTGCCTTGCCCGGATTTCCATGCAAATCTTCGCAAATCCTCCAGAACATATCTCGTATCTGAAAAATATATCGGATCGCTCAGCAGCTTCGGCTCAAACTCATGTTGAACAACGTTCTCAGTAGCACGATGAACAATTTTCGCAGCATCGTTTACTACTTCAAATGAGCTCGCATTATTTCTCTCCGGCACAGAATCGTTTTCTGCACTATTGCGATCATAGTTTGGATCACCAGCAACCATATATATTATTATACTACTTTTTTTAATATATTACAAATACGCATTTTCGGCTTCAGAATGGCTTAAACCGGTATCCCCGTTCTCAAAATATCCTTCACTAAAGCAAACGTCTCACGCTCCAAGTCTTCGGGGTAAAAAGGAATGCCTCTCATTTTTTTTGTTTACAAGACTTATCAAATTGATAAAATATAGTCATCATGTAGAGAGGCTGGCCGAAGGGTACTGTCCCTAGGAATTGCCTCTCATTCTTCTTTACAACACATATCAAATTGATAAAATATAGTCATCACGATGAGAGGCTGTCCGAAGGGTTTCGTCCCGAGGGAATGCCTCTCCTTTTTTTAGTTAGCTTTTCCTTTAGTTCGTTGAGCGGCGTTGTGATCTCTGCAAACTCATGAAAAAGCCCTGAATATTTGCGTATGTCAGGAACAATCAGCCGGGACAACTTATGCTTCTGAAGCAGATAACGCACCAAACAATAAAAATCACCATCACCGGTAACGATCACTGCTTTATCAAAATTTTGCCACTCAATCATCGTGTGTAGCACCAGTTCAGCATCCACATTTCCTTTAATAAATGTCCTGTTACCGGATCGAATTGATAAGGTCGGCTTAAAAATAAGGACATACCCAGCATCCTGCAATATTGCGTATAGTTGTTCATTTCCTGGAACGTAACCGATGAAAATAAATGCTTTTGCAACATCGTACTTGTCCTTCAAATATTGCCGGAATCTCTTCCAATCCATCGACCACCCCTGATCGCGTATCGAAAGATGCACATTCTGACTGTCGATGAACGCATAGTTCGGCATAGATTATACGAACGCAGAATGCAATGCCTGAAACATTTGCCTTAAGAATGCCCACATCCCTTTTTTCAGCGATTTCGCCTCCTCTTCCATCGCAATAAAATGATCCCGATACGGATGGCTGTATCCCCTCTCCGCAACCGCATTTCCGTTTCTCAAAAGCGCCGTCTGAAGCAACTCCTCTGAGTTCGGAAGAAAGGCATACGCAAGCAGTCGCTCATAGTCATCCCAATACTTTGCATCAAATTGTAGTTCTATTTTTTCATTATCAATCAGGGCTCGGACGGAATTCAGTGCCTCTAATCCTAAGGAAGATATTTCACCGGTTTCCTGGAATAATTCCGGCGCATCGATGCCGATGAGCCGCACGCGAAGCGAAGGAGAAAGCGACATCTCCTGTGCGGTCCAACGGTGAAGGACCGAACGCGGTAAGTCGGGATCATCCGTATCGAGCAGTGCAACTTCGAGCGAATCGCCGTCGACCACACGCAAAACTTGCACCGTGATGCTGCCGACAGGAGTCACCGGCGGACGAACGATGGACCCATCATAGATTGCCGACCACGCGAGAACAGACTGGACGGTTTTTGAAGCATCGAGAAGGCTGATCAGCCCTTCCGGAAGCGGAAAATCCATCCGCAGCAGCGAGCCTAGAAATCTTTTTTCTTGTCGCGGAAGAAGCGTTGTACCACTGAAGCGATAGCGATCATTCGGAAGGATTCCTCCCTCGAGTGTGAATCCGGTGAGATCGACGGCATCATCGCTGGTGTTGCGAAGCGACACCCATGTGCCGTCTTGTTTCGAAGAATACGGAACAGCGGCAGAAATGATGACGCTGTTTTTCGGAAGGGCAATCGCAGGCATTTTATCATCACGAGTTTCGATGCCTTTGGGATCAATCCGCACGGTAAGCGTCGCCCGCTCTTCCCTGCCGCACTGAAGCGCGGCATGGAGCGTGATAAGGCTGATGCCGGAGCTTGTGAGCGTGTGTGAAGGCGGGTTACAGGTTGCCGGAGCAAAGCCGTCCGGGTATTCCCAGCGGCAGATGGCACCGGTAAGGGCGGGACCGTACGGAGCGGACGCCATGAGATTGACGGAAGTTTTTCTGATCGCCTGAAGATCGCCGGACTGCACGGTGATTCCAAGCCCGACGGGTTTTGGTATGTTTTCCTCGCGCTCGCTGGGAATGCAGTATGTCATGAATGCCCCTGAACCGTTGCTGCGCCCGTAGCTCAACCCTTCGGGAATCGCAGGATAGGTCATCGCATCGATTTTCGTCTCTCCGGAGAACAGCGAGACCATGCCACCGTCATTCGGAAGCGTCAGCTTGCTCTGATGCGCCCGGAACGAACGGTATGTACGAGGCTCGAGAATTTCCCCCGCGGGAATCACGTACTTCTTTACGGAAGTACCCGTGCCGGTAGAGAGGAGCAGCCCGGCGATCGGCACCGGAGTGGCTCCCACGTTTCCGATTTCAATCCATTCCTCGGTGTCCGATCCTTCGGGGTTGGGGAGAAGCTCGGTAATGAAAAGAGTGGTGATGGGGAGAGACTCAGGATGAGGCGAAGATGAAAATGACGAAGAAGACGAAAAGGATCCAATCCGGGGTGCGCCTGGTGTGCCGAGCGTTGGTGCTGCGGCATCAAAATTCACGCTTGTTGATGCCGTAATCCAGTTCTCCTTGCTATTACCCGGACCATACAGATCGAGTCGTTCCATGCTCGCTTTCGTATCGGCATTGAGCCCGGCAAAGGGCTCCCCTATCCCGTCATCTACTTCATCGATGATGGAGGTAAAAGCATCGCGCAGCCGTAGAAGAAGTTTTGTGTTGGGAGCGTTCACCGCGGTTGTGACGATGTACGGCTCAACCGAGAGCCTCGATTCTGTCGCGGAATAATTACTCACGAGAAAATATTCGCCGATGCCAATCACAGTTCCTGCCGCAAATGTCGTCATCGTCTGCTCAACGTTCTTCGAATCGATAGAGGTAAGGGACCAGCCCTCAATCGAACACTCTGCCTCAGCACCCACGGAGGGGTGCTGCTCGTTTGAATCCTCTGAATCTTTTGAATCCTTTGAATCCTCTAAATCATTTGAATCATCTGAATCCTCTGAATCCTCTATGCACGCCAGTTCCACCCACTCATCACTCGTACTGAGGTCCGACCCCGCCCAATTCACCTCCGAAATCACCACCCGTGCGTAGGCCGTAGGGATGATTCGCAGCAGCAGCGCGAATGCCATGCCGATGAAGAGCGGTCGCAACGGAAAGTGCATAGGAGGAGCATTGCAACGGATCTGTGGGTAAACAGAAATGATGCTGTGCAGAATCTGCGGAGAAGAATCGTATAGAGCCCTGATGGAAGCCAAAAAACCGGTTCCATGTGTTGATGGAACAGCCCGGGTATTGGCTGAACGCGCGTACACCCTTTGATCGTCCATTTATGCGCTGTCAACCGCATTTTTTCGCTCTCTTTCGTTTTTTCCTCACAAGAAAGCCATAATTTCCCCTTTCGCTTCCCACCCCCCCGGACTGTATAATGAGACCGAACTGTCACTCTCAAAACGTTCAAACGATATCCCCTTCCAAGTGCTTCACCCTCATGCGTTTCACTGCTCACACCATCCTACAAAGCGACACTCTGCACGGTTGAGCTGAGAGTGGCGGAATATTTTCTTCCGCCTCAATGTTATGGAAAACACCATCATTTATCTGATCGTAGGAGCAGCATTCCTGCTCGGACTCCTCGTCGGCTGGTTCGCCTTCTCCAAAGGAAAGAAAATCAGTACCGCTCTCCAGGCCGAGATCTCAGCCAAGGAGGGAAAACTCAAGGAGTTGGACATGAAGATGAGTCAGGCCCAGTCCACGTCCAAGGCCATCGAGGCCGAAGCGCGGGCCAACGCCAAAGAGATCGTCTCGGAGGCGAAGATCGCCGCCAACGAGCTCACGAATAAAATTCAGAACGAGCAAGCCCGTCTTCAGGAAAAAGAGCGCAGCATCGACGAGAAGGGCAAGTCCGTCGAACGCGACCGCGCAGGCCTAGAAGGCCAGAAGAAGGAAGTGGAAGAGCTCAAGACAGAGCTCGCCGACGGCGCCAAGAAGCACCGTAGCGCACTCGAACAGGTGAGCAAGCTTTCCGAAGAAGAAGCCAAAGCGCAACTCTCCCAAGAACTGGAAAAAGAATTCTCCGGATTCTTTGCTCGTCAGGTGAAAGCACTTCGCGAAAAAGGAGAGGGAGAAATCGAAGAGAAGGCCAAAGACCTGCTGGCGCAGGCCATGCAGCGTTATGCTTCGGAGACCGCGACCGAATCCACCTCGACCATCGTGCAGCTGCCCAGTGACGACGTGAAAGGCAAGATCATCGGGAAGGAGGGCCGCAACATCCAAGCGTTTGAACAGGCGACAGGCGTGGATATCATCATCGATGACACCCCCGGAGCGATCATCATTTCCGGCTACGACCTCGCGAGACGCTACGTGGCCAAGCTCGCGATGGAGAAACTCGTGAAAGACGGCCGCATCCAGCCGGCAAGGATCGAGGAAATCGTCGTGAAAATGAAAGAGGATGTAGGGAAGATGATGCTCGAATTCGGACGCAGAGCGTGTGAAGAACTCAATATTCCGAACTATCCTCAGGATCTACTAAAGATCATCGGACGGCTGCGTTTCCGCACCAGCTACGGCCAGAACATCCTCAAACACTCCGTGGAAATGGCGCATATCGGCCGCATGCTCGCGGAAGAAATCGGCGCCGATAAACAGATCGTCGTCGAAGGCTGCCTCCTCCATGACGTGGGGAAGGCGCTTGACCACGAAGTTCCCGGTACCCACGTGGAGATCGGTGTGGAGATCTGCAACCGCTTCAAGGTCCGCCCCGAAGTCGTCCACTGCGTGGCGGCCCATCACGAAGACATTCCAATGGCCTCGCCCGAAGCCTTCATCGTTGCTGCCGCCGACGCGATCTCCGGAGCCCGCCCCGGCGCACGCAGAGAATCGATCGAAGCGTACTTCAAGCGCCTGAAGGAACTTGAGGAAGTAGCGAAGAGTTTCCCGGGGGTCTCGCGCGCATTCGCCATCTCCGCAGGACGCGAAGTCCGCGTCTACGTGGACACGGTGAAGATCGACGATCTCGCCCAGGAGAAACTGGCAAAAGAGATCGCCGAGAAGATTGAAAAAGAACTCACCTACCCGGGCGTCATCAAGGTGAACGTCATCCGGGAACGGAGAATAGAGGGAATGGCGAAGTAACGATTGAAAATGCGCCCGTAGAGACGTCCGGCCGGACGTCTCTACAACGGATGCGTTAATTATTGCAATATTTTACAAAATATTATATAATAACAACACATACCAAAATCTCACATGATGAACCGTTCGCGGAAGTACACGATTTCCGGAATTCTCACGCTCCTCACTGTGGCCACTACCGCAGGCATCAGCAGAGGAGGCCCCGAAGGAATTCCGGCGCAGCTGACGCCCAACATCAACGTATTCCGTGAATCGGAGACCGTGAACGGCGTGACGCTGGAAAAAGACGCACACAACATTGTCATCTGTCCGGCCGGAACCGCCTCGCCCATAGCGGCCCAGGAACTTCATCAGACCGATGATCGGTTCTGGGCATATGAGTACTCCGGAAACGAGCCCGCTGTTTTGGGTAAATTTTACATATCCTGGGGAGAACTCCTCGCGCACCCGCAATACGCATCCATCAATGGGCTGAGAAGCTTTACGGGCGGAAAGCGCTATTACGTGATGAGCTCCATCACACTGCAATTCCGCTGCAACGTCGGTCTGACGAAACTCGCGGAGTGCGGCAACGGACGATTGGAGGGGGATGAACGCTGTGATCTAGTCCACGAAGGATGCAATCAAACCACATGCAACCCGAATGTAGGATACGTTTGCCAGAACAACGTCTGCAGCGTGTATATTCCGGTTCTGGGAGGAGGCAGCTCCTCAACTGCTTCATCGCAATCGAGCAGAATCACTGAAAATTGGCACACGGAATGTCGCAATGGTGCTTGCGTGACCGTTGAAGGATTCGGTGCACCAAACCAATGTCAGCTTGGAATGCGATGTGAAAGTTCAAACAGCAGCATCGTTGATCGTTCCAGAAGCACTGCATCCGCATCCTCTGCATCGAGTACCAACGATGCCGCTCGAGAAACACTCACAGTCATCGCTGACGGTATCCATGCGGATGCCGATGGATCGGCTGTTCCGACGGGCGTGTCCGATATTGCCGCGTTTCGGTTCGCAAATGCCGCAGGAAACCCGCAAAGTGCGATCATCGATGGAATCATCTTGAATGTAGATATGGGTAATGTCGTTATCGACACCCGATCATTGAAAATCTACAACAATAAAAATTCCACTACAAAAGCTCCTTGTACTGCTCTCTACTCCAGTGGCGAGAATTATCCGGAGGATATGATATCCGGCAGTTTCCTCGTATGGTGCGCCCAACTAGTGGAAAGCTCGGTGCAAACGAGTGTTGCACCGAATGCATACGAAACATTCATACTGGATGCAGACATCACCAATCCGCAGCTAAACCCTGCTACATCATCACATGTACAAGTCTTCTTGAAGAATTTTTCAGCACCGGCTTCTGCATTGGGAGGAGACCAGAGTCATATCCGATGGTTTGACGGATCTCCATCAGAAATTCGATACCGCATTCTGCAACCTCAAGAGTCAATTTCCTCAACACTCTACCGAAACTAAAAATTTCCATAGTCACACAATGATTTCTTCACTGCTCTCAACGCTTCTCACAGTCCTTGTTCCGATGACGTTCGCCTACGTCACTCCGGACGAAGTCTTCGATCTTCCGCCGGAGGCGCAGTCCTCGCAGTCCCCAATGACGCCGGAGGAGGAGTCCGAGAAGGCGGAGATCCAGCAGAGGATTTTCTACCGCAACGGGGAGACAAAGACCGTGAGCGATCAGACGGCAAGCGAAGCGCCTGTTGTCTCCGAACCGGTTGTATCCGAGCCCGTCTCGGAACCGATTGTTTCAGACCCCGTGGTCATAGAAGAGACAATGTCATCTTCCGCTTCTGGTGAGCAACACACCGCTCCTGTCATGGCAGAGACGACAGAGGAGTCCGCAGCGGAGGCTCCTCGCGGCATCAGCACCTCCATGATCGCTTCCGGCACCATTGCAGTGGTGATCGTGATCGGCGGGCTGCTCTTCCTGCTGCGCATGTTCCTGCGGCGCTTCAAGCCGACAATCTCAAAAGAAGCGATTGCGCCTCCGCCTGTGGCCTCCACAACGGAGCCTTCCCTTCCGCATCTGGAAGCGGCGCTGGGGGTGAAGAAGGATGAACCTCCGTCCGCGTAGTTATTCAAAGAGACGATACCGACCGCGGGAAAAGGTAATCATCCGCTCGGCGACAAGCTTTTCGACTATACCCTTGAGCCACGCGCGATGATCGACGGGAGACCATTCGATGCACACGCGCCTGCCGATGACATCCAGTTTCAATCCTTCTGCTGCGTCCCGCAGCTCTTCGATCACTTTGCCGCGGAAAATACGGTTGGGGATGTACTTGGCGCCGACGAAACGTCCAGGCTCGAACGATTTGCCATTGGCCATTTGCGATTTGCGATTTTGAACTCTGGTAAATGCTTGCGGACTTGTTTTCATGACTTCTTTCGCGGTGAGAGGACAGAGCTCCCATCGCGGACTTGTTTTCGTTTGGACGATGGAACCGAAGTCCATCAAAGCGGCATGCCAGTTGGCTGCGTCTCTCTTTGCACCCGGTGATGCAATCGCAACAGTAAGAATCTCTTCCGCCAACTCCAAAAGATACGCATCATCTTTCTTCCATGTGCCATCGGGATTTTCCGGACCGACAAACGTTCGATGGAGGATTCTGCGAATATTCGTATCGAGACAGGGAGTTGGAATATTGAATGCAAAATTCCGGATCGCGGCGGCGGTGTAGTGGCCGATGCCGGGGATGGATTGCAGTTCTTCCATGCTGGACGGAAATCCAACAGTTTTCTTGTTTGCTTGTTTGCGGGTTTGCTGGAGATTCGAGCAAACCTGCAAACCAGCAAACGATGACTCAATGACGCGCGCCGCATCTCTGAGCCTCAACGCGCGCCCGTTGTACCCCATCCCCCTCCATGCCATCAGAATTTCCTTGTTTGAAGCGGAGGCAAGATCCTGAATAGATGGGAATCTCTCAAGGAAATCTTTGAACACAATTTTTACTCTACTTACCTGCGTCTGCTGCAGCATGATCTCCGAAACCATCACCTTGTACGCGCGCTCTGCCGGATCGACGTCCTGCAAATCACGCCACGGAAGCGTGCGTTTGTTCTCCGAATACCAATCCCAGATCGTTTCCACGAATTCGGTGATGCGTTCGGCGCGCTGCACGACTACAGCGTAACAAGGATTTAAAGGATTCAGAAGATTCAAAGGATTCAAAAGAGCCGTTCCTTTGAATCTTCTGAATCCTTTGAATCTTCTGAATCATTCCACAACATGCGTGTACTCTCAGGGCTCCGTTGCGTCTTCTCCTCTCCACCCTCTGGCACCAATTCCGGACGCTCCCTCATTTGGTAGCGGCCTACGTCGTGCTCACGCTCGCGCTCGTTGCCGTATGGGTAGCGGACCCTTTGCTCGGACAACGCGTCATCGACAGCGTGGGCTCGCTTGAAAGCGGGAAGCTCCCCGAAAATTTCCTGCATCTCTTCGGCGTGTGGATGGGGGTTTCAGCGCTGCTGTGCATAATGCAGGCGATCCATAAGTATCTCTGCTGGCGGATCATGAACCGCTCGTATATCCGCTTCATGCAGGAGAGCTACCGCTCGGTGCTGCAGATGGATGTGATCCAGCACTTGAGCCGCCGGGCCGGCGCCATCATCAAAAAGATTGATAACGCCTCTGACACGCTCTGGGATCTGGGGTTTCAGATTTTTGAAGTGATCATTCCTTCCTCTATTACGGGAGTCATCTTTCTCGTGATCGCCTTCCGGGTGAACGCGCAGCTCACGGCAGGCATCGCAGTGATGCTCGCCGCCTACGGCGTGGCGCTGTGGTTTGTGACAATGAAAGCCGAGCCGCTCCAGAAGCGGGTCTCGCGGCTGTGGGTGAGCGTGGTCGGCCGCGCATACGACGTGGCGACGAACATTCTTCCGGTGAAATCTTCCGCGGCGGAACTCCGGGAACTCGACCGGATGCGTGCGCTCCAGAACCGCGCATTCGGATTGCAGATCAGGGCCGACCGGCTGTGGGCGACGCTTGAGGGCATCAACATGTTCATCATTCTCCGTGCGACGATCATCGGCGCAGGGCTCACACTCGCCGTGGGAGGACATCTCACGCTCGGGGAACTCTTTTTCTTCCTCTTCATTGTCTTTCGGCTTGTAGCACCCATCGAAGTCATCGGCGCATTCCTCCCCAAGTGGAATGAAAAGATGGAAAAAGTCCGCATGGGCGTACAGATCGCCTCACTTCCGTCGCTCGTGCTTACGCGACCGGATGCCAAGATCCTTCCGAAAATCGGCGGCGCGATGGAATTCAAAGACGTCTCCTTTTCCTATGGCCAGGCCGGGAGCATGTCGCAGATGAACGATGACGAACTTGAGGAGGAGATGGATATTCTCCACGGCCACACGCCCGCAGAATGCAAGGATCTCCACTGCCCCCATCATCCGAAGGTGGAAATGGAAGACGGCGAGACTGTCACCGACGAAGAGACCCGCAAGGATCCTCCCCGCCGCTATGCGCTGGAACACATCACCTTCAGCGTAAAACAGGGAGAACACATCGCATTTGTCGGGCATTCCGGTTCCGGCAAATCGACGCTCGCCTCTCTGATCAACCGCTTCTACGACGTGACCGAAGGCGCCATCACCATCGACGGTAGCGATCTCCGCGACCTCGATCTCTCCTGGTGGAGAGGAAGCGTAGGGCTCGTGCTTCAGGACAACACGATGTTTAACGATTCGATCATCGAGAATATCCGCTATGCGCGGCCCGATGCGACCGATGCCGAAGTGTTCGAAGCGGCGAAGCGCGCCGCGGCCCACGAGTTTATCGAACGGATGCCCGACGGTTATAAGACCGTCATCGGGGAGCGCGGGATCAAGCTCTCCGGCGGCGAACGCCAGCGGCTCGCGATCGCCAGGGCGATTCTGAAGAAGCCTTCGATTGTGGTTTTGGACGAGGCAACCAGCGCACTGGATTCGATCACGGAGCGCTCTGTGCAAGAAGGCATCAAGGAACTGATCAATGGCCGCACCTCTTTTATTATCGCCCATCGCTTGTCGACAGTCCGGGCAGTGAATCGGATTGCTGTATTAGAAGGAGGCAAATTAATCGCATTGGCACCGCATGAAGAACTATTGAAGACCTGCCCTGTATATAAGGAGATGGTAGAACTGCAATCGCACGGGCTGCTGGCAGAATAGGTATCGTTTGCTGGTTTGCTCGTTATTCGTTACTGGTTATCATTTTCAGAACGAGTAGCTCGTAACCAGTAACTAGCAAACTTCCACAAGAAACCGTCTAGAACCGCAAAATCCAGTTGACGCCTACTAAAACTCTTCCCTACACTGGCTTGGCTTTTTGCGGTCTTTAACCGCAGCCGCACTTTACCCTCAAATTTCCCTTTCTCCCTATGGCAGACCAGAAGAAGTTCGATCGCTCTAAGACGCACGTCAACGTCGGTACCATCGGTCACGTCGACCATGGGAAGACCACGCTGACTGCCGCCCTATCCATGAACTTCTCTCCAGAAGGAGAAAAGAAGGCATACGCCGACATCGACAACGCGCCTGAGGAAAAGGAGCGCGGCATTACGATCAACACCGCCCACGTCGAGTACGAGTCGCCGAAGCGCCACTACGCGCACGTCGACTGTCCGGGCCACGCCGACTACGTCAAAAACATGATTACGGGCGCCGCCCAGATGGACGGAGCCATCCTCGTGGTTTCCGCAGCCGACGGTCCGATGCCCCAGACCCGCGAACACATTCTTCTCGCCCGCCAGGTCGGAGTGCCCTACATCGTCGTCTTCCTGAACAAGGTGGATATGGTTACGGACCCCGAACTCCTTGACTTGGTCGAGGTGGAGGTCCGCGAACTGCTCACAAAATACGAATTCCCCGGCGACAAGACGCCGATCATCCGCGGTTCTGCTTTGAAGGCCGTGGAAGGCGATGCCGCCAACATCGAAAAGCTCAAGGAGCTTCTGAACGCCCTCGACACCTACATTCCGGATCCGAAGCGCGAAGTGGAAAAGCCGTTCCTGATGTCCGTTGAGGACGTGTTCTCCATCAAGGGGCGCGGCACGGTCGCTACGGGCAGAATCGAGCAGGGCAAGGTGAAGGTGAACGAAGAAGTCGAAATCGTCGGTATTCGCGAGACCCGCAAGACTGTCGTCACGGGCGTGGAAATGTTCCACAAACTCCTCGACGAAGGCATGGCAGGAGACAATGTCGGACTTCTCCTCCGTGGAATCGAGCGCGAAGACATCGAACGCGGACAGGTGCTTGCCAAGACCGGTAGTATCACCCCGCACACGCAGTTCGACGCCGAGGTGTATATCCTCACGAAAGAGGAGGGAGGCCGCCACACGCCGTTCTTCAAGGGATACAAGCCGCAGTTCTACATGCGCACGACGGACGTCACGGGCAGCGTAGAGCTTCCGGCCAACGTGGAAATGGTCATGCCGGGCGACAACGTCAAATTCGTCGTCACCTTCGGTGTTCCGATTGCCCTCGACATGGGGACTCGG
>JBBTVH010000164.1:24073-27763 GCA_038063355.1 Patescibacteria group bacterium
CGGTTCGCCATCCGCGAAGGCGGCCGCACTGTCGGCGCCGGCGTCGTCACGAAGATCATCAAATAGTCATTTGAATCGTGGATGGTGGATGGTGAATAGTTCTCCAAACGATGCACCATACACCATCCACTATCTATCACCACCTCCGCTCTTTTTCCTCCCTTCTATGAACCCCACGAAGAAAGCCGCTGCCGCACCGAAGAAGAAAGCCGCTCCGAAGGCTAAATCCGATGCGAAAGCAGAGGCCGGGGCTAACCCCACTTCGTCCGGCAAAGCCGGACTACGCGGGGTAGAGGCGGCCAAGAAGATGGAATCGGGAGTAAAAGGAATTCGCATCCGTCTTTCGGCGTTTGATCATATCGTGCTCGACGAAGCCGCAGGAAAGATTGTGGAGACGGCCGAGCGCAGCGGCGCCATCGTCCACGGCCCGATTCCGCTGCCCACGAAGATCCGCAAGTTCACCGTGAACCGCTCCACGTTCAAGCACAAAGATGCGCGCGATCAGTTTGAAATGCGCACGCACCGGAGGTTGATTGATTTGGCGGAGACGACGTTCAAGACCATCGAAAGCTTGCAATCTTTGAGTCTGCCGAGTGGTGTGGATATTGAAATTAAAATGGGGTAATGATTGAAAATTGAAAATGTAAAATTGAAAATAATTTTCAATTTTACATTTTCAATTTTCAATTTTCTAAGACCATTTCTTCGCCTTCAGCGCCGCCTTCGCCGCATCCAATTCCGCGCGCTGCTTTGAGCTTCCCGAACCTTCCGCAATTTTCTCCGTTCGGATGCATGCAGCGGAGATGAATTTCTTATCATGGTCCGGGCCTGCTTCACTGACCACTTCATAGTGCGGGGTCACGCCGAGGAGTTCCTGGGCCTTTTCCTGGAACATGCTTTTCTCGTCGCGATGCTTTCCTGCGGCAAGCAACTCCCTTAGCCTCGCAAGAATGAATTCCTGGCAGAAACGCTGGGCGGCATCAAAGCCCTGATCGAGATAGATCGCACCGATGAGCGCTTCGAGCGCGTTAGCCAGCGTAGAGGGCTTCTCGCGCCCGCCGCTGGCCTCTTCGCCGCGGCTCAGGTGCAGATACGCTCCGAGCTTCATTTCTTGGGCTACCGAAGCCAGATGCTCGCCTTTGACGAGTGCAGATCGGTAATTCGTCAGCTCCCCCTCGGGCTTGTCGCTCACGCGGAAGAGGTACTCCGTCGCGACCAATTCCAAGACGGCATCGCCGAGGAATTCAAAACGCTCATTGTGCTTCTTGAGCCCAGACCGGCGGACTGCGCTTCGGTGCGTCAGCGCTTCGAGAAGAAGATCTTTGTCACGAAAGACCACACCGATGTTTTTCTCCAGCGATACGAGAGGGGCGGGGGGCATTGCGATAAGTGTAGAAGAAGTAGATGTTGGTTGCGAGAAGTAGGGGCATAGCATGCTATGCCCCTACTTGCGAGCACGTAGGGGCATTGCGCGCAATGCCCCTACCACCGCTACGTATCTTTCCTATTTTTTCTCTCCATGCGCAATCGCATTCAATACCCCGTTCACGAACTTCCCGCTTTCCGGTGTTCCGAACTCCTTCGCAACCTCAATCGCCTCGTTCATGACCACAGCCGGAGGCGCGTCGTTCCCGTACAGAAGCTCGAAGCATCCAAGAAGCAGCGTGCAGCGCGACACGGGGTCCATACGCTCCAGCGTCCATCCGGGAGCATGTTTTTGCACCATGATCTTGATGTCCTCTTCTTTGGAAAGCACGCCCGCGAGAAGCGTGGAGGCGAACTCCGCATCCGTCTCTCCTTCCTGTCCGCCGCAATTGCGCTCCAGTGTACTATCTGTATCCACCGACCGACTATCGCGCTCGAAGAGCGTTTGCATGACGGCGATGCGGGCAAGGTGGCGTTTGCGGGCCATAGGAATTGAAAATGTAAAATGGAAAATTGAAAATAAGACGATTGCAAAGGAACAAGGCTAGTATCCGCCATAATTTTCAATTTTCAATTCTCAATTTTCAATTCGTCAGGCTTTTATACGCGTTATGCCTTTTAGTGCCTTCCCCGCTTTGTCTTTCGGCTGTGCAGGAGCGCCGTACGGCGAATTCATGCGGTTTCGGAGCTTCAGAAGCTGCTTGCGTTCATAGGTAGCCTGATGGCGGTTGCCATCGCTCTTTGCTCGCCGTTTCTTTGGTGTAGGACGTTTGCCCATAGGAGTGGGGAAATCTTAGGGATTGGTCTGGAGGATGTAAAGAAGAAGGAATTGTTAAATGGTTGAATGGCTAAATGGTTCGCAAGCGTTGCCTAACCATTTAGCCATTTAGCCATTTAACCCTATATCTCCATCTACCCGCTTTCCTCCTTTTCTGCTATAATTATGTGATTTATGGCCTTTCTCCGCATATTCGAGGCGATGGCCGGCGTACTCATGGAAACGGCATACGCGGCCGCGGTGTGCCCCGTTCCGGGGCTCCCCTGCCCAGGCGCGGAGAACTTCAATGCGTACGTGGGCCGCATCGCAGGCACCATCGGCGGCGCGGCGCTCGGGATCACGACGGCGATGCTGATTTTCTACAGCCTGAAACTGGCAACAAGCGGCCAGGATGAGAGCCATGCGACGGAAGTGCGCAGCGCTTACCTGCATGTGATCTACGGCGCGGTGCTCATCGCCGGCGCGTCGTTCATCGCGGCGACGGTGCCGACAAACTCCGGCGTTGCCGAGCCCACATCAATGCTTCTCAACGTCCTCGTCCCCATGCGTAACTTCTTCTTCACGATGGTAGCCGCTGCGCTCACTATCAACATCGCATTCAACGGCGCAAAGCTCATTGTGGTGCAGGAAGAAGGTTCTCTGGACGCGTCCCGCAAGGGCATCATCAAGGGCGTCATCGGGCTTGCGGCGGTGTTTCTCGCCGGTACCGCGGTCAATACGTTCGGATTTAATGCGTTCACAGGCGCGTTCACGGGCGTGACGACGCTCTTCATCAGTGCAGAACTCACCGGCATCGGCCGCTTCCTCATCACGATCCTGGGGGCGCTCGCCGTCGTCTGTATGGTGGCCGCGGGATTCTTCCTCGTGATCTCCGCCGACGAACAGCTCAAGGATCGCTCCAAGAAAATCGTCATCAGCGTCGCCGTCACGTTCATCGTGGTGTCGTCCGCCTACGTTATCCTCAGCGTCTTCTTCTGATGGGCATCCCTACGATCCTCGCCGGCGTCCTCACGGAAAGCGCGTTCGCGTTCACGGTCGGCGATGCCATCGATACGATTGGCCCTACGCTTCCAAACGGTGGCGGCATGGGATTCGGAGGAATCCTGTATAGCGTGGCATATAGCTTCATTCCCATCGCCGCGGTGGCGGCGCTCCTTGCGATGACGATCGCCGGATTTTTCCTGGCCTTAAGCGGCAGCGAAACCCAAACCACGACCGCGCGCCGCGTCTTCATCAGCAGCATGGCCGGACTCGCGCTTATGAATCTGGTCGATGTGTTCGCATCTTCATTGATCTCCACCAATTTTGCCTTCAGTCCCTCCAGCCTGACGCCCAGCGGCGCAACGATCCTGACAGCTCCGGACATCGCCGGAGACATCCTGGCAGGCGAAGCACGCGACCTCATCGCCTTCCTAGAAGTCCCCCTCGGCATCCTCTGCGTGGTGATGATCATCGTGAGCGGTATCCGAGCCATCGCGAATTTAGGT
>JBBTVH010000165.1:0-4557 GCA_038063355.1 Patescibacteria group bacterium
TATCGGCTTGCCAAAAACATCGTATCGAATGTCGCAAAACACCCCAAAGGTCTGCATGTAAATATTGCAATTATGAGAACATTTGTGAAGCTACGGGAATTACTGACAACACACCGACAGCTAGCAAGGAAAATTGAGGAGCTCGAAAAGAAGTATGACGGCAAGTTCCAGCTCGTATTCGATGCAATACGCGGAATGATGGCTGAGCCTGATCCGCCGCCGAAGAAACGCATAGGGTTTCAAACGCATGACTCGTGAGCGTCGCAGGTGGGGCACCTGCGCTACTTCCCATGAAACCTCTTATGCACGTCCTTTAGCTGTGGATTGGTCACGTGCGTATAGATCTGCGTCGTCCCGAGGTCTTTATGCCCGAGCATCTCCTGCACCGAACGAAGATCAGCGCCGTTGCGGAGAAGATCGGTAGCGAATGAGTGGCGCAGCGTATGCGGACTGGGGTTACTCACGATCCCAGCCTTGAGCGCGTACTTCTTCACGAGGTTCCAGATCGAAACGCGCGATAAGCGAAACTCTTCGCCCGGCGGCATACTGTTGCTCGCTTTTTCGAGCGCGCGGATAAACAGGGGAGTGAGATGATCCACTCTGGAGCCCAGATAGTCCTTGAGCGCCACCACTGCCCTATCGGAGAGAAAGACCACACGGATCTTGCCGCGCTTTCCACGGATACTGATCTCGCGGGTTTTCTCGTTGATATCTTTGACGTTGAGCGACCGCAGCTCGGCGAGACGCAAACCGGTAGAAAAGAATGTCTCCAGAATCGCCTTGTCGCGCTTCCACTCCCGCGTGTTGGTATCGGGTGCCGAAAGCAGCCGCTCGAGATCTTCCGCGAAAAGAACCTTCACCTTGCGTTCCGTTTCCTGAAACCGCGTGACGCGGTCCGGGGGAAACACATCCATCTCCTCTTCCTGGATCAGGTACCGGAGGAAGGCCCGCAGGATCGTAAGATGATGGTTCTTCGTCCGGATCATGAATTCCCTGCCTTGGCGGGTGCGATACGAGTGCAGGGCCGACTTATAGACGCGTACAGAGCCCTTATTTACCTCCCGGGGGTCTGAGATACCCATCAGTTGCGGCAGGAGCAGCAGCGATTGGCTATAGGTCTCCACGGTCAAAGGGGACTTGTTCTCCTCCGCCCGCAGGAACTGCAGGTAGCGGCCGATTGCGAGGTCAAGTGGGCTCGACGTTGCTGTTGAAGCCGGTTTTGGTGATCGCGGTGACATAGATGTAGTAAATAGATCGTAATGGATGCAGACAGGGGAATTGTACTCGCTTGGCAGTACGTTCATTTATCGAATACCAGAGCGGGGAAGTGGGTTATCCACAATCTCTCCTAGTTAACATAATGCATTTTATGTTAATACTTCAAGTGACTGGATAGAGAATGTGTTCTTGTTATACTGCTGCGGTAAAGTTCCTCACGAGCAATTATGTCAATTGTGAGAAAAGGTCAAGAAGAGACTGCGATGAGCATGTAATACAACATCGCTGCAACTTCCCGCATGACACTTCGGATCGTAAACGCATCATTCGGAGGATTATCCGCCGGATACACGGGTAACTCCCCCCAGTCCTGCAGTTCTGCGAGATACTGGATGCGCGCGAGGTGGTAGCGGTCGCTGATGCCGACGATGGATGAGCAGTCGCTGACGAGTGGCCGAGCGTACACCAGGTTCTCCCAGGTCGAAGTCGCCTCCTCTTCGAGCGTGATCCGATCCGGGTCCACTCCCCTGCGCATTGCGACTGCGCGCATCACGGCAGCTTCGGATTCGTTGGAGGCCGCTCCCCTGCCGCCGGTGAAGATGAGGCGATCCACCATCCCCTCGTGGACGAGACGGGCAGCTGTCGAAGTCCGGCGGGTAATCCCCGGCCCCGGGTCGTCGGTCCGGTGGACGGCTGCGCCGAAGACGAGGCCGCACTCGGCCGGAAACACGGCATCCCCGGGAAAGGCTTCCCATACACGAAAAGTCAGTGCCGTAGTTGCAAGGAAAAGAACGACAAAGCCATAGAAAAACAACGTGAGTACAAGACGAAAAGGACGGAAAAGAATCATCATCGGGCGGAGGAGGAACGCAGGAGGGTTTCGATCGTGATGTGGGCGGGAATCCTGGGAAGACTGCTATTCCAGGGCGGCCACAGGCGGATATCGGCGTTATCGACTTCCGGGAGATTACGGAGGATACGCAGCGCCTCTTTCGTCGTGAGGCCCGTAACAAGCTCGCGGATTTTCTTGCTGAACCTGGCGCCGGCGGGCGTAAGCGGATCGAGAATAAACTGTTCGGTCCCGGAGAGGTCCACCGTCAGTTTGATCCACGAAAGATCGTCGCTGTAATCGATGACGTGCGCGACGAGGCGGTCCATGCCGATGGTATCGTGCAGAAGGCATTTGCCCGCGCCGACGTGCTCTTCGAGTTCCTTTTTGAGCATGTTCAGGATGTGCTGTGCATCGTAGGCGTACGCCGTGTAGGTGAGCGAGCCCTGCACGGGCACGGACGTCACGGCTTCCCCGAGGAACTGCCGGGGAAGATCGAAATCGTGGAACTCCGCGCGCGTGAGCTCGTCGTAGTACAGGATTTCGATGAACGAATCCTTCTCCTGCGTGTTGTGGAGCGTCTTCTCCTCGTCCACGAGCTGCTTGGCGGTCGCGAGAAGCTCCTGCTCCAGCTGCCTTCGGGCGGTATCAAGATCCTTCTCGTGGAGCACCGTGCGGAAAGAGGTCTTTCCGCCGATGAACGTCGTTCGGTTTTCCGCGTAAACCTTTGTGCGCTCGTCGGGTGCGAGTCCCAGAAATTCCCATTTGAGTCCGGCCGGGACGTTGCCGCGCTCGCCGATGATCTCATTATAGAGATCGACATCGGCCGCCTCCACACGTGCGATGACTTCCTCGCCAGGCTCCACATTCACGGGATCCAGAAGCAGGAAGATCATGCCGGCGTTGTTGGCGATACGCGTGCCTTTCCGCAGCGAATACAGTTCATCGGCTTTGTTAACGACCGCTATATCTCCGTGAGAGTTCTCGCCGACGAAATCCTTGCTTACCTGGTCGAAGGTGAAACTGCGAGTGACTTCCACACGGATCGGAAGAAGCTCCATCTTCCGCACGCGCGTGGGCACTTCCACGGTGCTCCCCGACTGCACAAGCCACACGTTCGCGGTCTGGCTGACGGTATCTTCCCGCGGCCACACGCGGATCTGCGCGGAGGGCAACAGCCAGAAGAGCACGAAGAAAAAGAGCATCGCGCTGATGCCCGTGAGAATCCAGATGCGCAGCTTCGGGACGCTGAGAAGCCCCATCGACTGGAGACGTGAGCGGATCTGTTGCTGCCAGACGTGCGGCGAAAACGCTCGGAGCCCTTCCTGGAGCATCGGGTGCCCCTCGAGAAGCATCCGAAAATCGGTCACACGGTCGATGACGCGTAGCCCTTTGGAGCGCAACCCCGTAATAAGCACCTTCTCGCGGACCGCAAAGCGAGCTCTTCCCCCAAGCCGTGCGCACGCGCTCAAACATGCGTCTCGCTCCTTCGCACCGGATTCAAGCTCCGCGCCGTATCCTGTGAGAACAATCAGCAGTTCGCCGCGCTCGTCCTCCGCACGCATCAGAAGCTGCGCCCATGACTCCCCTTCCTGCGGCAAAAGGACGGTGAGGGTCATTTGCGAAGTGCTACGAGAGCCGGAAGCTCTTTTCCACCGATGAACTCAAGCATCGCTCCCCCGCCGGTGCTCACATAGGTATAGGCATCGATCGGATAGTCGTAGCGCGTATGGAAATCGATCGTATCGCCGCCGCCGAGGACCACGGTAGCCCCCCTCTTTTTGGCTTCTGAAAGCGCTTCCGCGATCCTCTTGGTCGCGTGTGAAAAGCGGTTGATCTCGTAGAGACCGAGAGGTCCGTTCCAGACGATCGTTTGCGCGGTTTTGAGAATCGCGATGTAACGCTCCACCGTCACCTTGCCGATGTCGAAAATCGCCATGTCCCCAAGGATGTCTTCGACCGGCAGGCAGAGCTTTTCGGCTTTCTCGACGGCTTCCGTGGCAACAATTGCATCGCGCGGAACGTGAATGTCGGCTCTGTCTTCTTTTGCCGCCTCCAGCATCAGCTCCTGGCATGTTTCGATCCATTCCTCCTCGTATTTGCTGGCACCAACATCGAAGCCACGCGCCGCGATAAATGTATTGGCGACACAGCCGCCGACAAGCACATCATCTCCCCGATCCAAAAAGTGCTCAATCACGGGGATCTTCGTTTCCATCTTGGCTCCGCTGATGATGAGCACGACAGGATGTTCAGGATGCTCCGTCGCCTTCGTAAGATGCGTAATTTCCTCTTCCAGCTGCAATCCCATGAATGACGGGAGCAATTTCGGTACGCCAACCATGCTCGCGTGTGCGCGGTGACAGTTCGTAAACGCATCATTCACATAGAGATCAGCAAGTGCCGCGAGTTCTTTGGCAAACGCCGGATCATTCTTCTTCTCTCTCGGATCAAACCGGAGATTTTCCAGAAGCAGGACTGCACCGGGTTGCAGCGCCGCGGCTGCTTTT
>JBBTVH010000166.1:0-1855 GCA_038063355.1 Patescibacteria group bacterium
TGGGGGTGGAGGAAGTGGTGACTGTTCTACATTAGGAAATATTTTTATGAGTCTGCTAAAAATGCTTCTTAGAAAATGCACGACCAGAGTGAGACTTAAGGTAATCCTCAAAGGCTTGAGCTTTAGTCACATCATCAAATGCAATGTATGTCATAAGTTCCCATGGCTTAAATTTATTTGTATGGATGCTCTTACCATTATTATGTTCAGCAAGTCGACGATTAACATCGTCCGTTATCCCTACATATTTTCGGGCAGGAGCAGCGAGCGATTGTAGAAGATAGACAAAATACATAATTAAATTATACTCAGCCCTGCTTCGCTTGGACCGAGTTCACAGGCATCTTTATTTTATATAATTAGACTTTTTGGCTTCGTAGCAATCGCAAAACGGTTCCATACACACATGGAACAAAATGTTTTGCCCGGCTTCGTCTGCGGACTGCGCCGGGGCATCCGGCATCAAATTTTAAAGTAGAAGGCAAAATCCCGGCGTAGCCCCCCCACAGGGGGCGAAGCCGGATGGAGCCGCTGACCGGGATTGAACCGGTGACCCTAGGTTTACGATACCTATGCTCTACCACTGAGCTACAGCGGCCTATGTTAGGAAAGAACCAGCCGCTCTTCCATTGGGCAGCCTATTCCTATTCTCTAATGAAATTCCTCTCTTCTCAAGAAGGATCGGGATGATATCTGTAGGCCCTGATCGGTATAGGGGACTTTAAGAATCTGGAAGGTTTTCTTGTCATTCTAGGGCTACCCAAAGCCACCGGTTTCTGCTATCATAATCTGATTTCCCAAAAACAAACATGTCCATTGACGCCTGCATCGCTCATGCGATCCACAGTGACCTCGACATCCTCGAGGCCCTCCCGGAAGTCCACGATATCCCGGTGGAGGAGCTCGAGCCCTACATTGAGCACTACGTCGTCGGCATCCAAAGCACGCTTAGAGACGTAATTGTGGACCGCGGAGACGTCTTTATCCGCGCGAAGGACGCTGCGGGCCTCTGTGCCACCTGCCTCGAAGCCGGAGTCTCCCTGCCCCCCCAGATGCTTCTAAAGATCTGCCAGACGATCATGCAGCTCGTGACGATCGACGCCCGCTTTGTGCTGGATACAGAGGCGGGAGCGAGCCTCTATTATGTGAAAATGGCGGTATCGTAACGATTTACGATTTACGATTGATGATTTACGATTTTTTGTATACAACTGCAAATCGTAAATCCCAAATTGTAAATCGAAAATCGTTCGCTCGGCGATTCTTAGCGCTTCGAGAACTGCGGTGCCCGTCTCGCCCTCTTGAGTCCCGGCTTCTTGCGTTCTTTGATGCGGGCATCGCGGCGGAGGAATCCGGCACGCTTCAGGACGACGCGGAGGTCTGGATTGATCAGGAGCAACGTGCGGCTGATGCCGTGGCGGATGGCATCGGACTGCGAGGACTTTCCGCCTCCTTTCGTCGTGACTTCCACGTCGAACGCCTTCACCTGGTCAGTGATCTTGAGAGGCGCGATGGCGTTTTCAACAAGCGATCCAAAGAGGTATTCCTTGAGCTTGAGGCCGTTCACGGTGACCGCGCCCGTGCCGTCCTGGAACAGCTTCACATGGGCGATGGAGGTCTTTCTCTTGCCGATGGCGCTGAAGTACTGGCGGTTGGAGGTTGCAGTCATGATACTTTGGTAACGGAAACTTTCTTACCCGGATGATCGTTGACCACCTGGATGGAAACGGGCTTTTGAGCGCCAAACGTGTGTTCGGCTTCGGCAAAGACGTGCAAACGCTTCATCATCTCGTCACGGAGGCGGTTTTTGGGAAGCATGCCTTTCACAGCCTTCTCCATCGGGCGGGTGGGTTTT
>JBBTVH010000167.1:0-7769 GCA_038063355.1 Patescibacteria group bacterium
CGTGCGCGGCTGCATGCTTTCGCTCGTTCTCATTTCGCTTCTTCGTGAAGGCATGCGTTTTCTCCCTCTCTCGGCGAATATTCTCGGTCCGGTTCGTCTGATTCTCTTTGGGCTAATCCTCTTTGTGGCCGTGTGGTATCGGAGAGATACGTTGTTTCCGAAACAGCGAACGGTCTAGCCGCCGCACGCCAGTAGGCATGCGGCTGGTTTTTGCTATGCTGTTCTCGATGAATCTCTCCCAGACCATCCTCGGAGTCACCTTCGAAAACCCAACCGTTCTCGCTTCCGGCATCATGGGAATCACGGCATCCAGCTGGCGGCTGGTGGCGGAGAGCGGAGCCGGGGCCATCACCACAAAATCCCTCTGGCTCAAGGAACACAAAGGCCACCGCAACCCGACGATCATATCCACGGAGCACTGGACGCTCAATGCCGTCGGTGTTCCGGATGCGGGACCCGAGAAAGCGCGTGAGGAAATCGGCAGCTTCATGAAAAAGAAGCCGGTTCCGCTGGTCGCCAATATTATCGCGGAGTCGGGGGAGAACTTTGCGGCGACGGCCGAGTCCATTCTTCCGCTCAAGCCCGATTTTCTTGAGGTGAATATCAGCTGTCCGAACGTGGAAGATGAATTTGGGAAGCCGTTTGCATGTTCTGCCCCCGCGGCGGCCGCCGTCACGAAGGCTGTAAAGAACGTGAGCGGCAATACGCCGGTCTTCATCAAGCTTTCACCCAACGTGGATAGCATCGCGGCGATTGCCATCGCGTGCGCGGAGGCCGGTGCCGATGGATTCACCGTCATCAACACCGTAGGCCCGGGCATGGCGATCGATCTTCGGAGCCGCATGCCGATCCTTGCCAATAAAGTAGGGGGCCTTTCCGGTCCCGGCATCAAACCGATCGCTGTGAAGTGTGTGGCGGACGTCTACAGCGCTACGCAAGGAAAACTTCCGATCATCGGCACGGGCGGGATCTCTACCGGCGAAGACGCGATTGAGATCATGCTCGCGGGCGCATCCCTCGTGGGAGTTGGCACGGCCGTCGGCGACAGGGGAGTGGATGTCTTTGCGAAGATCTGCGACGAGATGCAGCTCTGGTGTACAAACGAAGGCGTCGATGAGATCAGCTCGCTCGTCGGCGGTATGCACCAGGAATTATCACGACGCAATGCACCCACCCGCAAGCCCTCCCACTCCGGAACATTCCGATAACCCGATTCACCATGTCTTCCATCTCTCTTCAATCCCGGCTGCCCCGCACGTACCGCATCAAAGCGATAAAACAGGAGACCGACATGGTCCGCACCTTTACGTTTGATGGTTCCCTCGGAGCGCGACCAGGGCAATTTGTGATGCTTTGGCTCCCGGGCGTCGATGAAAAGCCATTCAGCGTCGCTTTCGATAACGGTGCGGAGACCAAGATCACGTTCTTCGCCGTGGGCCCGATGTCCGAAGAGCTCGCTCGCTGTTCCGTCGGAGATCTCGTCGGTATGCGCGGACCCTTCGGCACTTGCTATGAGTGGAAACCCGGCCAACACATTGCGCTCGTCGCAGGCGGCTATGGCGCGGCACCCATGTACTTCGTTGCGGCAGAGACTGTTCATCACGGTTGCACGCTGGAAGTCTTCGTCGGCGCGCGGAGCAAAGAGCATCTTCTGTATCTCAAAGAGCTGGAATCCCTCCCGCACGTTTCCCTGCATGTCGCGACGAATGACGGCTCGGAGGGGTTCAAGGGGTTTAATGTGCAGCAATTAGAGAAGATGTTGGAGGCGGTACAGAAGGGAGGAAAGATAGGAAGGGCAGGAAAGGCAAAACAGCCGCGCCCCTCCGCGGGCGCGGACATTGATCCTATCGATCAGGTCTTTGCCTGTGGCCCGGAGATGATGCTCAAGGCTGTTTCGGAATTAACGGCGAAGTACAAGATTCCGTCGCAGCTCTCCCTCGAGCGCTATATGAAATGCGGATACGGGATTTGCGGAAATTGTGTGGTGGATCCGCTGGGTATCCGCCTTTGTACCGAAGGACCCGTCGTCAAAAACGATGTGTGTGTGAAGATCGAAGAGTTCGGGAAGTATCACCGGGATGCGCTTGGGAAAAAACATACGTTTTAGAAATCCCAATCCAGCCGCACCGCCTGCTGGCGTGCGGCGGTTCGTCAAGGCAAATTGTCACTCTCCTTATGAGAGTGCTAGACAACCACCCCTCGATCCGTTAGACTGTGGGCGTTCTATTTTTTACCACCCTGTTCCATGATTTCCTTCGGTGGTGGCTGCGGATCCTGCGGCCTCAAAGATGGAGGATGCGGCTGTGGCGGACATTAATCCGCTCTCTGTATCATCCACGAAAACGGCTGGCAGCAATGCCGGTCGTTTTTTTTATCAAACGCCGCACGCCAGTAGGCGATGCGGCTACAGGCGGATTTCCTGTTCTACCCAGAAGACCTCGATAGCTCTTTGCATTCTCGCACCGCGTTCCACGGTTTTACGCTCGCGTTCGCGGACGTGAATCGGCACCTTCCGGTCCGTACTCATTCTCAGAAGCAGCAACGCATGCAGCATCAGCCCGCAGAGAATCAGCATCATTCCCACAATAATCATAATGCCGGCTGCGGTCGAAGTTCCCTGGAGAATCGGTGCAGCAGCGTGGGGGGCAGAGGCGATGGTTGCGGCGGGTTCTCCCTGTACAGCATCTGCTGCGGCAGAAAGTATCTGTCCTTGTCCCGTAAGATCCCCGAGAAGATGACCGATACCCCCAAGCCCCATGAGAATGAGTCCCATCAAAACGGATCCAGCCACAATGATCTGGAGGAGCGAGAAATCGGCAATAGTATGTGGTTTTGACATCTTATTAATATTATACAATATTTATTGTATTTATGCAACATCCGGAAAACCTGCTTCGTAAGAGGGCATATGCTCCTTCGTCCTCTACACTGCCGGCATGGACCGGAATATGGAACAAGCATTTCTACAGGCGTACGACGATTATGCCGATGCCATCTTCCGGCACATCGCCCTGCGTCTTGGTGACCGGGAGCAGGGGCGCGAGCTGATGCAGGAGACATTCCTGCGTGCATGGGAGTACATCTCCAAGGGCAAGAAAGTCGATAATCTCCGCGCCTTCCTCTACCGCGTCGCCAACAACCTCATCGTCGACCTCGTGCGCCGCAAGAAGCTCCGGAAAGAAGAATCGCTTGAGGACCTCCGCGAGCAGAAGGGTTTCGATCCCCCGGCGGAGGAAGACGACAGCGCCACAGTGCGCATCGATTCCGAAAAGGTTCTTACCGTCCTCCATGCAATGGAAGAACCACTGCGCACCGTCATCGTGCTGCGGTATGTGGATGGCCTCCTCCCCCGCGAGATCGCCGAACTGCTCAAGGTTTCCCCCAATGTCGTTTCCGTCCGCATTCACCGCGGTATGGAAAAACTCCGTTCCCTGATTGTTTCCCAATGATCCGCAACAACGCCTTCCAACGGCTCCTCTCCGAGGCCAAGCAATTGCGCCTCACAGACCGTGAAAAAGAGGAAGGACGCAGTGCGCTCCTCGCACGGATAGCGTTGAAAGATGCGGCGACCATCGCCCTCAGCGCCGACGAGAAAGCCATGGGCCGTGGCTCCCTCATTGCTTCGATGCGCCTGCTGGCGGACCGTGAGCCGACTTCGGCGTGGTGGACGGTCATCCGTATTCCGCTGCTGCGGATGCCGGCGCTGGCCCTCAGCGCCCTTATCATCATGCTCGGGAGCGGTGCGCTCGCCTATGCCTCGGAATCCGCGATCCCGGGCGATCCTCTGTACAGCATCAAAGTGGGCCTCCTGGAACCGCTGCGCGGGAAAGTGATCCGCACGCCCGAAAAGCGGGCCGCATGGCAGATCCGCAAAGTGGAGCGACGCCTGAACGAGGCGAGAGTGCTCGCTAAAAAAGGAAAGCTCACGCCCGAACACCGCGCCGATCTGGAACACCGGATTTCCGTGGGGGTCGTTACCCTGCAGCAGGAGCTTCTACCGCCTCCGGAAGTGGAGACGCACGTGGCTGCACAAGAAGTGCTGGTCACCACCTTCGAGCAATACGAAGACTCCGTTGGATCTGCCGCAGTTGTCCCGGCCGCGTTCGGCGGCTCGGAAGGCATTCCCCGTGGAGACGGTGAGGAGGATCATCTACTGAAATTCGTGCGTGAGCGCCGCAATGCCGCGAAGAGCGAGGTCAATTTTGTCCTGCGCAACTCCCGCGGCTCATCCGGGAGGTTCAGAGCAGAGTCCGCAGCATCGCAGAGTAACAGTGCGGCATCGGAGTCTTCCGACAGTTCCGACGATTCCTCGGATGCTTCTTCGGCGGATAGCGAGGCGTCTTCTTCCGGAGCGGCAAAGTCCTCCTTGTCTTCCGAACAAGACCTCCTCGAAAAATTGGAGGAGAAGAAAGACGCCATCGAAGAGCAGATTAAAGGCCTGTAAGAGGGACTTCCCGCATTCGTCTTCTTGTATGCATGCAGGAGTTCTTTCTCTTTTGCTTATTTCTTTCCCCTCGTACCATGAATACTCTCCATCGTATCGCAGGTTCTCTTAATTGCCGGGTCCATGGCGCTCGCCATTCCGGCTTCGTCACTCGCGCTCGGGGTCGATCTCAATGTTGATTCCAGCACGTCCGTTACCACCTCCGCGGCCTCTGCGGATATTGATGCCAAAGCCGAAGCCCGCTGCAACCGCTTCTCCGGTGCGGAAAAGGCCGAATGTGAAGCCGGTGTTCGTGCGTACCTTGAAGCCAAGCACGACACGAGAGACACGCGTACCCGCATGCACACGGTCATCAAGACTCTCCGTAACCGTGTGAATTATGCCCGCGATGCCGGCAAGTCCGCCATCGCCCGGATCCGCTTCTTTGTCTCAGGGCTGAAGGCCCAGCTTGGTGCTGCCGTGAATACCGAAGCCGAAGCTGCTGTCGCTGTCTGTAAGGACAAGGAAGGCACCGAGCACGATACGTGTATCGTCGATGCCAAGGCGAAGCTTCAGGCCAAGGTCAATGCAGCCATTGAAGCGATGAAGAAATAAAAACTGTTCCTTTTGAAGCCAAAAAGCGGGGATTCGTCCCCGCTTTTTGTATGTCGAGCGGTGTAGGGGCATTGCATGCAATGCCCCTACCAGAGCAGACAGAGTTGGTATGCCTGTAAGAGTGCCCCTTCTTCTCCGTCATCTTTAGTACTACCGACCCGCCTGCAATGCTCGGGTTGCCATCGGAGCACAGTGAGCCCTAAAAGCTCCTCAGAGGAAATTTCAATCCTCACACGATGGCATCCAGATCGACACTGCGGACGGGTTTGTTTCGTGCGTGAAAGAGAAACCTACATTGTATCTGGCGTATGCCGTAGGGGCATTGCGCGCAATGCCCCTACCCAAGGGCAAGTGAGCTCGCGGGGGAGAGAAGCCGGTAAAAACATGTCATTTTTTCCTCAATCCCTCGTCATCAACATCGGTTCCCCAGCATATGCGCACATCTCACCCGCGTCTCCTTCGGCTTTCCGACGGTCGTCTCCTCGAGTACGCCGTGTACGGCGATCCTCGTGGAAAACCCGTGCTCTATTGCCACGGTTTTCTCGGTTCGCATCATCAGGGCGCATTGGTAGACGCCTGCGCACGGCGCAACGGCCTTCGGGTCATCGCGCCAAACCGTCCGGGCATCGGACGTTCCAGTCCGCATAAATTTCCCGTGATGACGGCGCCGGCCGCGGACATGGCAGAACTTATGGACGCGCTCGGCATCGGCGAATTTTCCGTATTCGGCGCTTCCGGGGGAGGATGTTTTGCGCTCTCGTATGCGTTTGCACTTTCTCACCGCGTTCGTTTTGCGGGAGTGGCGGGCTGCATGGCACCGCTCGATGCGACCCACAACCTGCGGCACATGAAAATGATCCGTCGGATGTTTCTTTCGGGCTGCCATGATCATGACCGCATCGCGGGATGGGCGCTGCGGATGCTCTTTGTATTCTGTCGGCGCTTTCCGCGTTCGGCATACCGCCTGCTCACTATGACCGCCTCCACTCCGCCGGTGACCGTGGAGGTACGGAGGAGACTCGACACGATGTTGTATGAGGATTACGGCGAGGTGTTCATGCAGAGGAACGGCGTCCGGGGGCTCATCGACGAGGTCTACCTCTACTTCCATTGGGGATTCGATCTTCCGGAATTTCCGCAGCACGTTCCCGTCCTGCTGTTTCATGGCAGGGGAGATGCCGTCATTCCCTGGTCCGTGGCACGAGGGATCGCCCGCTATATTCCCCGGTGCAGAACGTTTCTGATGCCGGGCGGCCATCTCACATTTCTGACGGATATGAATGCCCTCCTGCGCACCGTGCGGCGCGCATGGGACGGGGATGCTGCCGTGCTTCCCGCAGCTGCCGGAGAACGCCAGCCCGCCTCCGATGTTTTCTGCGGCGCCCTTATGGCGCCTTCTTCTTCCTGATTTTTTCATGTCTTTTCTTTTGTCCTCCTTCGGCACCCCCAAGCGCATCCGCGGCAACACCTCAAAAACCTGAAGGATGAAATCGAACGCAACGAACTCCTGCGCAAAGACCTCGGACCATTTGAAGAGCGCGAAGATGAATGGAATTCGTCCTCCATCGTCCTGCCGCTCCTCGGTGCACGCATCACGGCGGCATCCACGGAGACAAGCGTGCGCGGCATCCGGCACGGACCGTACCGCCCTCAGCTCATCATCTGCGATGATATCGAGGATCTGAATTCCGCGAAGACGAAGGAGGGCCGCGACAAGACCTACCAGTGGCTTTCCGGAGAGGTCATTCCCGCCGGAAGCCCCAAGACCCGCACTTTCCTCATCGGCAACCTGCTCCATGAAGATTGCCTCCTCAAGCGATTCGAGCGCGGCATCAAGGAGGGGGCCATCGGCGGCATCTACCGCGAGTACCCGCTCATTGACGCCGATGGGAAGTGCCTCTGGCAGGGCAAGTACCCAGATGCTGCGGCGATTGAGGAGGAACGGATGCGCATCGGCAGTGAAGCGGCATGGCAGCGGGAATTCATGCTCCGGATCATCTCGGATCAGGAAAGGGTCGTACATCCGGAATGGATCCAGTACTACGACCAAATTCCCGCCGAGACGAGTCCACATTTCCTCTACACGGCGACGGGTCTTGACCTCGCGATTTCCAAGAGTGATACCGCCGACTACACGACGATGGTGTCGGCCAAAGTCTTTCGGGAAAAGGAGAATTTGTCGATCTATATTTTGCCGAATCCCGTCAACGAACACCTGACCGCGATGGAAACGGTTGAACGCGCGAAAGGGCTCTCAGCTTCGATCAGCAGTCGCCACTCCCACTATTTCTACGTCGAGGACGTGGGCTACCAAGCGGCGATGGTCGAGCTACTTCAGGACGCGGGACTCGAATCCGAAGGGGTCAAGACGAAGGGGCAGGACAAGCGTGGGCGTCTGACGCTCGCTGCGAACATGGTGCAGTCGGGAAAAGTGTTCTTTCCGAAGGAGGGAGCAGAGCAACTTCTAATGCAACTCACGGGATTTGGCACCGAACGCAATGACGATCTTGCTGATGCCTTTGCAATTTTAATGCTCAGGCTTATGGAGGATCGCTATCAAAGTATCGGCTTCATGGTCATCGGTCCCGGATGGGTTCGCAAGTATCCAGACGATTAAGGGGAGTGGATCGGTCGGTAATAGGAGAACTCAAGAGGAACAGGCATTTGAGGGGTTCCAGGCGGAAGGCCACGGGGTCTTTCGCCTGGATACCAAGGGAGTGCTGCGGCATTG
>JBBTVH010000168.1:0-3094 GCA_038063355.1 Patescibacteria group bacterium
CCCGGTGAGGGGCTCGTAAGAAGCGTGAGCGCGAGGCGTTCGCCGGCTTCATTCACACGGATATCTCGGGGATCGGTCGCCAGCCGCAGCCGCAACATCCCGCGGTCGAGGATCAGATGACTCACGGAGATACGCTGCTCCTGAGGGACCACGCCGTCACGGGAACGCAGGAAGAGATCGACGAGGCGCTGTTCTTCTACGGCTTGGCGGTAGAGGGCATTGCTGGTGGTACGGACCACATAGGCGGAATCGATCACCGTGCCGTCTGGTTTTGTAAGGCGAACAATCGTTTCCCCTTGCTTCAGTGCGCCTGTGCCCGTTGTCGCAAGTGCGGCGATCCATGTCCCGGATTGCGTCGGATGCCGCTCCAGTGTTGCGCCATTGAGTTTCGCGCCGGTGCCGGCGATGGAAAGCGAACCGGTCACCGTCATAATTGCGCCGGTTTCCAGAAGGACAACGGGGCTGAGCTGAAGCGGCCCCGTGGAATTGGCTTCCGCACGTTCCAGCAGGCGCTGCAGCCGGAGCTTTTCGGGAAGATGCCAGTTCGATTCAAAGAGCGCTCCCTGGGCTGCCTCGGGATCAAAATGATACCGCCAGTAGGACGTATCGATTTCCAGAAGCGGCGTATCCACCAGCAACGATTCGGAAACCGCATTGCCTACGCGCAGTTTGTCTGTGCCGAGCTGAAGGCCCAGTCGCAGTTTGCGGTCTTGGAGCACCGGGCGTTCCAGGTTGAAAAACAGTGCGACGTACTGCGGCAGCGAGTACTGGTGGAGCGTGAATGGCCGGGGGATCACGGGATCACCACGGTCGTTGCGGGGGACGTTACGGACGCCGTCGAGGTTGCGGATGTCCGAGAGAAGTGCGCTGTAGTCCGGGAAAATTCGAAGAATGATGCGTTCCAAGTAATACGCGGTATCGCCGGGACGTGTAAAGCGCTCCATGGTGACTTCGGAGCTCCGCTCCGTTTGGACGAAGCCGTGAAAGGCATAGGGACCTGCTCCAATCGGCGCGAGACCGAAGTCGATGGTTTCGCGAAGTCTGCTCACCGGGACTCCCGCAAACGCCCGGGCAGGAACGATGCCGAGCGTGAGATTGCTCGGAAAAAAACTGTAGGGCTGCTCGAGACGAAAGCGCACGGTGCGCTCGTTGATCTTCTCGATCTCGACGCCTTCGAAGTTTTGGCGGAGTAGGGGATTGGGGAAATCGGGATCCTGGATCGTTTTGAAGGTAAAAAGCACGTCCTCGGGCGTCACCGGATGCGGATCGTCTGCGGTGGAATCGTGCCACTGCAGGCCTTCTTTCAGTGTCAGTGTGTACACGCGGGCATCCGGACTCACGCGCATGGTGGCGAGGTCCTCCTCGATCGCTTCGGTCTCGGGGTTGTAACGAAGGAGCCCCGAAAAGACGAGCGAGACGATGTCGCGGTTCACGTCGTTTTGGACGGTGAACCAGGGATTAAGGGGTTGAAACTCTCCCACGGACCCTTCGATATAGGTGCCTCCCTTCGACGGCGAAAGCTCGGAGTGCTGCAGATAAAAACGGCGCATCAGGATGCCGAGACTCCCGAGAAACAGGAGCAGGAGCGCCAGCAGCACCCAGCGCTCATATTTGCGGCCGAGGTTGATCCATTGCGAAAGGTTCTGCACTGAAAAAAGGGTCCGGGGCAGTATAGGACAATTCGGCTCCTATGGCATCAGATATACCACCGTAGTATCGCGAGCGCGAAGAACGCTACAGAGAGCCAGATACTGACCTGATACAGGAGTTTCTCGGCTCCTCTGCGCTGTACATAGGTGGCTCCGGTGCCGCCAAACGTGGCGGAAAGGCCAGAGGCGCGGTGCTGCAGCAGGATGGAGATACTGAGGAGAATTGCGACGATGACGTGAACAGTGGTGATAATCATAGACTCTTTGTACCATGGGGGAGCGGGGATTCCAAAAGAATCCCGCAGATCATTGCATCCGGGCGCCTAGCTCAGTTGGTTAGAGCATCTCGTTTACACCGAGAGGGTCGAGGGTTCGAATCCCCCGGCGCCCACCACGTAAAATCGCGCGCAACGAAGCGAGTAGCTATTTTACGGGGACGTGGCTGCGAAGCCGCTTTACGCCCCTGCGCGCGATCACGTGGCACAGCCGAACAATTGAAGGTTCTATGTAACATCGATACGCATTGCATAGATCCCGTGTGTGTACTATTTTTGACCCGTGCCACACAACCGCATCTACATACTAGATGAGGAAACTGATCGCCTCGCTGCATCAAAAGCCGTTCTCGGAAAATTATTCCCTGATGATGCCATCACCTTTCTTGAATGGGATCTTATGACTGCAAAAGATCGAGCTGATGCAGTGAAGCATGAACTATTGGGAAATTCTGACGTAGCGCGTCTGCTTATTGCGAATATCTTAGGGGTGGAATCTGGCCTATTTCATTCGCTGGTTGAGTACGGAGATCCATCCATAGATATGGTTCTTACCTCATGTGCAACGCGAACCGACGTTCTTCTTCTCCATGATTTTGATTTAGACCAACATGCAATACCCAGCGTGGAAACAGGAACCTGCCTTCGAAATGAGAAAGATCAACATCTGTCGTTTACTGAAAAAATGCGTATCGCGTTATCGGAACTTCCCAGATGCAGCGCTTTTTATATGGAGAATGATGCGGTAACCGCTTCTCGCGCAATGGAGGAAGTGTACAGCCATTAATTCAATAATTCTCTTTCAAAAGCACTATTATCCTGCAAATAGGATTACTTGACATTATTAAATAGTTTACGTATATTCACCTGCCATTTCTTCACCCACTTCTCGATGGACCGTCTCTCCCGCCTGCGCACGATTGCCCTTCTCGGTGCTACCGCGCTCCTCGTCACCATCGTCCACGCATCCCTTGTGGGTCTCACCGTTCAGCAGACGGAAGCCCAGGACACGCCTGCCTGTAGCGACGGAATTGACAACGACCATGACGGATGGATTGACTATCCGGGTGATGGAGGCTGTGAAGGTATTCTCGATGAAGACGAAATCCAGGGCATCTACGCCGACCGCAGCGACGAGGACCAACCGGAATTCTTCAATGTCCCACCGCT
>JBBTVH010000169.1:0-2070 GCA_038063355.1 Patescibacteria group bacterium
TTCTTTCGGGGGGAGGGGAAGTACTCGCCTTCGGAGCGCTGCTCGCCAGCCGCAATGAGACGACACCTGCTACAGAGCCGTTCCTTCGCCTCAAGCGCGACGTCCTTACAGTACTTTCCCATGCGGGGTATGAAGCCGAAGTCACGCCCGGCGAGCCTACGCCCTCTACGGCACATCCCGGGCGTGTTGGTGATATCCAAGTCGAAGGAAAAACCTTCGGGAAACTCTTCGAAATCCATCCCTCGGTCAGGAAACGGTTCGATCTCCCCCACCGTGCGGCAGGTGTCACGATGGACCTGGATGTTCTTTTGAAGATTGCGCCTAAAGAACGTCACGCGAAGGCGCTGCCCCAGTTCCCCGCCATTACCTATGACGTCACGATGACGCTCGACCGCAGCAAGGCACTCAAGGGAATCCTCGAAAAAATCCGCACGTCCTCGCCGCTTCTGGAATCCGTCGAAGTGGCGGATATCTACTCGGGAAAGCCCTTAACCAAAGAGCAGTACAACGTTACGGTGCGATGTACATATCGCTCTACCGAGCGAACATTAACAGAGGAGGAAGTGAAGAAAGAACACGACAAAGTATTAGGTATTACGTATTAGGTATTAAGTATGAAGCTTTTGGAAAAGTGTAGCGTCATACTTAATACCTAATACTTAATACTTTATACTTCCCGTCCATGTCCATCGTTACCAAAACCGGCGATACCGGAATGACGGGCCTCTACGGCTCACGGCGTGTTTCGAAGGCCGCACCGCGCATCGAGGCATACGGAACGGTGGATGAACTCAATGCAGTCCTCGGGGTTGTCCTTGCAGAGCTCGATCTTCCCATAACGATCCGAGGCCAGCTCACTGCCGTCCAGAACGCACTTTTCATTGTGGGAAGCGATCTTGCAACGCCGGATGTATCCATCCAAGTCCCGCGCGTGCTTCCCGAGCATACGGCGGCTGTGGAACACTGGGTCGTTGCTTTGGAAACCACACTTCCTCCCCAGAAGAAATTTCTGCTTCCGAGCGGATCCAGAGTCGGTGCACTTCTGCATCAGGCCCGCAGCATCTGCCGCCGTGCGGAACGTTGCGTGGTCTTCCTTGCGGAGAAGGAGGAGATCAACAATGAGGTGCAGATGTATCTGAATCGCCTTGGGGATTATTTATTTCTTGCGGCACGATCGGCAAACATCACAAGCGGATGTCCGGAGACCGAAGTGGACTACAGCGGCTGGGATATTTGAGGCACAGGTAATACAGTCCAGAAATTCAGTGCGATCAGTGCAGCGAGCACTGCAATCAGCGGAATCGCGATCACAATCAGCTTGGTCCAGGATGCTTTTTCTCCGTGGTGCACGGTCCGATAGAAACTTGTTCCGCCATAGAGAATCCCCGCCAAGGCGAGAGGAAGATCGGCAACCTGCATCCACCAGCCGGGCCAGACTCCGGCGATGCTGTTTCTGAGAAGCAGGTATCCCACGAAATAGCTCCCCGCGAGGAGGTAGAAGAGGAGGCCGGTGAAACGCTGGAGGAAGTGGGACATTGGGAAGCAGCATACCACTCGCCGGTGAACGATTTACGATTTGCGATTGATGATTTGCGATTTCAAATCGTCAATCGCAAATCGTAAATCGTTTGTCCCCCTATTTCCACTTCTTCATATTCACCACCACCCTCTTTCTGCCCTGCGCACGACGGCGGTTCAGGACTTTGCGTCCATTTGCGGTCTTGCTTCGGCGAAGGAAGCCGTGCCTGCGTACCCGTTTTCTCCAGCGTAATTTGGCTAACATTGCTGGCGTAGCTTAGCCGAAGAGTGGAAAATGGAAAGTGTAAAGTGCAAAAACAACGTGATTTTCGTCATTCTCAATTCTCCATTCTCAATTCTCAATTTCTCCCATGTTTACGATCGACCGCCTGCAATCCGGACTCCCTGTTCTTACTGCCACCACTGAAGGAACCGCCTCTGTCACCGTTCTCGTCTTCGCCGGTGCCGGGTCGCGGTACGAGACGAAGAAAGATACGGGCATCGGGCATTTCCTTGAGCACATGTTCTTTAAAGGAGGCAAGAAGTACCGCA
>JBBTVH010000170.1:0-3453 GCA_038063355.1 Patescibacteria group bacterium
TCTTTCGGAAGAGTATCCCACTGCTTATGAAATTTCGGCAAAAAATTGATTTGCCGAATCTTCATTTTTTAATGGGAAGAAAATCCTCAATGGCATCATCAGGACCCATTGCGCGATAGTTTCCATTTGCCAGATCTTTCTCCCCTTGCCGAAGATCTTTCAACAATTCTTCTTCTGAAATCATATAGTCTTCTTCCTCAATAATTCGCAGCACATAGGCACTGACAGTCATTCCGCTATTCTCAGCCTTCTTCTTAAGAACCTTGAGTTTCTTCGGTGGAATAGAGATGCTAAGAACAGAGCGCATAACGAGGACAGGAAGTGTATGACAATTGTATTACAGAGAGGATCACAATACAAGAGATTTTTCGGTGAGGAGCCCCTCGATCACGCCTACACCACCGAAAGTAGCGAATAATCCTGCTCAAGATCCTCTTTACCCTGCCCTCTCCATTGTTCTCCGCGGCTAAGGAAGGCACGGAACAAGGCTCGGAGGACCAGCACAGGATGCCGCAACGCAAACTTCTTCACGATACCGGACCCCTGGCCGGTGACGCGCTCACCCTTGAGATACTTTTCCACGAACCGTGCGAACATGATCTGAAACTGGCGCACTTGAACTTGCATCGCGATGGCACGCTCCTCTCCCGAGGACCGCGCAGCGATGTCCTCGAGGATGGTAAACCGATCAAAAAGTCCTTTGCCTGCCTTGCGGTTTCTCGCTGTGGTTCCCTCGTCATGCACGCGGAAATAACCGTTGATCTCCGACAGAAAATACCAGTCGCAGTGCGGCAGCATCCGTACCCAATATTCGGCGTCGAGCGACTGCGGCATCTTCTCGTTCCACACTCCTACTTTGTCCATCACGGACCTGCGCAGGACGCAGAAGCTCGGCTCGCCGATAAGATTCGGCCATACGCCATTGCGGACCCAGCGCAGGAGAAATTCCTTCCCGTCGATGACTCCGGGCTTGAGGATCCGGCGCTTCCAGCGCTCGAGCGTCGTGTAGCCGATCGCCGCGTCGAAATCCCCCTCGATGCGGTACTGGTGGTCCATGGAAACGAGACCGACATTCGGATGTTGCTCTAATACTTCCACGGCGCGATCCAGATATGCGGGCGTCCACTCGTCATCGTGGAAGAGATACGCAACGTAGGGATTCTTCGTATCCGTCAGGCACGCATTCCAGTTTCCGCCGATGCCGAGGCGCCGTGCGGATTTCTTGAACCGGAAACGCGGATCGGAAAGGTACGGCCGGACGATCTCCTCCACATCTACCGCATCCGACTCGTCATGAATAAAGGCCTGCCAGTGCGGATAGGTCTGCGCCCGCAGCGCATTAAGAGCCACCCGCAGATGCTCTGCGCCGGGGTTATACGTAGGAAGAAGGACGTCGACGGTCGTCGGCATGGGAATAGTGTACAGAGATAGCTTCCCTTACTCCTGATTTTTCCATGAAACCGCAGGCAGAAAGCCTGCTCCCTATTTATAAATAACGAGCATATCGGGAGCAGCCTTTCTGGCTGCGGTCCTTTATTTTTCCTCCACTTTCTTCAGCATCTGCTTTGCACCCTCGTCAAAGGCATGCGCCTCTTTCTGAAATTGTGCCTTGCTGAAATCCGCAAGGAGCCATTCCGGATGCTCCACGTACCACTCCACGGTTTTCGTGAGGCTTTCCTCAAAGGTCTTGGGGTGGGCATAGCCCATATCCTTGAGCTTCGTACCGTCGAGCGCATAGCGCAGATCGTGCCCGGGGCGGCTGCTATGGAAATCGACAAGATCGTACTTCAGTTCTTTTCCGACGGCCTTCGCAATGAACTGCGCGAGTGTAAGGTTGTCCATCTCGCGCTCACCGACGATATTGAATTTGTCGCCGATGATCTTCACGCCTTTTTCGTGCTGCGCGATGAGGAAAAGCATCGCGGCGCAGACGTTGCGTGCATGGACATAAAAACGACTCCCCGCTTTCGTGCGCTCCGGATTGCTGTGGATGAAGATCTTTTCACCTTGCAGCGCGGCATTGATGACCTTCGGGAAGAATTTCTCCGGATGCTGGCGCTCGCCGAAGACGTTCATCGTGTGCGTGATCACGACGGGAAGACCGTAGGTGTTGTAATAACTGTAGGCCAGCTCCTCTCCCCCGGCTTTCGATGCGGCGTAGGGATTGCTGCTCATGTATCGATCCCATTCCTTATAGGCGACTCCCTCCGGCGCGGGTCCAAATACTTCGTCGGTAGAGAAGTATGCCAAAAGTTCGAGTCCGTCGAGCGTCCGTGCGTAATCAAGGAGATTGCACGTCCCGACCACGTTGTCTTGCACGAATTCCATCGGATATTCAATGGAGCGGTCCACGTGCGTGGAGGCCGCAAGGTGCAAAATGTAATTCACCGGTCCGATGCGGTTACTGACATACGGATTGAGCGGCGCGCGCAGATCGTGATAGACAAATTCCACACGGCCCGCGTATTTAGCGCTCCAGAACTCGATATCCTGCAGGCGGTGCAGCGTGCTCGCGGTATCGATCTTGCTCAGCCCGATCACTTTCCAGTCCGTGTTTTTTAAGATTCCCTCGGCGATGTGGTGGCCGATGAAACCGTCGATGCCGGTTAAAAGGACTCTTTTCATGACTGGCCTAGAGTAATGGATTTATAAACCTCCGCATACCGTTTTGCGATGAGATTCCAGTCGTAATCTGCAACCTTTGACGTATCAGCCCGGTCATTTTTGCCAAGAAGAGCTTGTAGAGCCTTGGCAACGGAATCGATGTCTTGTGGATCGACAAGAATCGCTGATTTCCCGTCCTCTACCACTTCTGCGATGCCTCCTGCTCGCGAAGCCACCATCGCACACCCCGCCGCCTGCGCTTCAATAAACACATTACCCAATGCTTCCGATCGGCTCAGTCCGCAAAAAATCTCCGCCTCTGCATATTCACGATTCACATCAGACGACCGCATATACCCTTTGAAGACAACGCGGTCCGCGATGCCCAACTTGCGAGCCAGATTTTCCAACGTAGATCGTTGCGATCCATCACCGACGATGTGCAATTCCGAATTCCGCACTCCGAATTCCGAATTCGCACGGGCGTATGCTTTCAAAAGCAGATCCACCCCCTTCATCTTTTCCAACCTCCCTACAAACAAAATTCTGCCCGAAACTTTGGGATATTTGGCGCACGCCAACCGGATCGCCTTGTAATCGATCCCATTCGGAATTATTTTCAAGCCGCCTTCTCTCATTTCATTGGCGATGCCCGCAAGGTGCATGCTGATGGCGGTGACCACATGCGGCGACTGTAGGATTTTTTTCTTCCGGAACGTCCTGTTGGTTGTCTGCAGTGTAAGGATGCGCCGAGCAAACGGCATGATGTCCTTGCACCGCATCAATGCTTCGCCCGCAAATGTTTCCAGGATCGCATGGATGATTTGCGGATTGTATTTTTTGGCTTCT
>JBBTVH010000171.1:0-4041 GCA_038063355.1 Patescibacteria group bacterium
CGATCATGGGCTGGGAATACTTCTCCACGGTGCCGTCGCTATGGATGATGCTGTCGATGATGGTCGGACGCATTAGCTTGCCGCCATTGGCAAGCGCCGTGTTGGCCGTGATCATCTGCAGGGGCGTGGACGAAACACCCTGCCCATAGGCGGCGGTGGCGAGAAGAGCGTTGCTCCATTTCCTCCAGGGGAGAAGCTCTCCCGGAAGTTCGTCTTCGAGTTCGATACCCGAGACTCTCCCGAAGCCGAAGCGTTCGAGACTGCGGTGGAAGAGCTTTCTTCCGAGCTTCTCGGAAACCGAGGTCATGCAGGTGTTGACGGAGAACTCTAGACAGTTGGTCATGGTCACCTTGCCGTAGTAGCGATTCAAGGCATTTTTGATCGTGTACTCGTCGACACTCACTGGGCCTTCGTCGTTGTACACGTCGCCCGGCGTTACCTCGCCCTGGTCGATGGCGATGGCCATCGTCACGGATTTCATAACAGACCCCGGCTCGTAGATCTCCTGGATATTGCGGTTCAGGTACGCGCCGACGCCGACGTTGTTTCGGTACTTGAGCCAGACATCCGGGCGCTCCGAGGGAAAAATCTCGCGGCGGTGGTGCTCGCCGACAAGCAGGTAGTAGCGGACAATGTCTTTGAGATCGTAGAGCGTCTCGAGCTCGTCGATCTGCTTCTTTGTTTCTTCGCCCAGAGCATTGCGGCCGTCGGGCGTGAAGAGATCGTCGATGTACGAACGTACAATGAAGCTGCGCTTTTCAGGGTGATAGAGCTCCACGATGATCTGCTTGCGCTTGCCTTCGTCGAGGATCATCGGCTCGCGTTCGTACACATCGCCATAGTTATTCCCGTCGAAGAGGGGAGCATTGGCCATCGCAAGGATGCGGCCCGTGTACGGATCCATCACAATCGCTTGCGCGCTTTCGGCATCGAACCGCACGATGGATTCTTGTAGAAGCGCCTCCACCTTCTCCTGGATGAAGCGGTCGATGGTCAGCACGATCGTGGAGCCGTCTTTCGGGTCGACGATCCTTTGGTCTGCGGTGAGGATCTGGCCCCCCTGAGGGTCGCTGACGGTCGCGATCATCCCTTCCTGACCGCGCAGTAGAGGATTGAACGTGCGCTCGATGCCGTACTGCGCTTCACCGACGGCGTTGAGGAACCCGACGACATGGGACGCTACCGAGCCATCCGGGTAAAACCGCCAGTGCTCCGGAAGAAGCGCGATACAGCGGAGGGGATCTTGGATCTGCTGCGCGGCTTCACGCGTCGGGGCTTCGCGTCTCCGAGCGCGGGTATCTTCCAAGGATGTGAGCTGAAGATCCCGGAGCGCTGCAGACATCTCCGGGGTTAACCGGCGCATGACGGGAATGTAGCGAAGCGGGCGGCTCCGGAGATACCACCGAAGGACTTCTTCATCCAGCTCCAGGGAGTCGGTGAGCCTGCGCGCAAACGCCGGAATCTGCAGTTGGGGTACCTCCTCCGGGTTGGCGTAGATGAGGTTGGCATCTGCGACGATCGTCACTCCAGGAATCGCCATCTCCTCCACGTGTTGCATCTGCACCTTGGTCGCGCCGTAGAGAAGTGGCACGAACGTGACGCGCTTTTCGCGAATGCGGTTTTCAATCGCGCGCGCAAACTGACGACGGACTTCGGTGAGTTCGGGAATTTCCTGGGGAGCGGGAAGCGAGAATTGGTCCGGGATCGGCTCGAGGAGCGCTCCGGTATTGAGTCTGCGGACGCGTTCCAGTGGATCAAATGCCGCGCCGTAGAAGGTAAACAATTCCCGGGGGCAGGCGGGCTCCGCTGCGCTACACGCCGCGTGGACCTCCTCCGTAACAAGGGTATCACTGAGAAGTTCGGCGATCATTGTAGGATTGTCGGTAATCACGGGATCCACGTAGACAAGATCGAGCGTCGCGTTGGTTGCAAGGATGCTTGTCTCGTTCGTCCTCGCGTTCCTCGAAAGAACTTCGCCGCGCTTGGCCGGAAGCTTCACGCCGCCGAAGTGCTGGGCCTGGGCGAGATCGAGAAAATCCTTCCCTTTGATCACCTGCAGCTCAATGAGACGCGCGACCACGATGAGTGCGGCAACCGCGAGCACAAGGTGCACGATCATCATCCGGCGCTCAAACGAGCGCTTGCGATGAGCCTCAAAAATGGCCGCGGATCGGGTGCGGGACACGGGGAACAGGATAACGATTATCGCAGTTTTGTGCTATACTATGTAGAAATGCCCACACCGAATTGGACAGCACTCAACGGCACTGATTTGCTCCATGCACTCGAGCAGTGGTGCACCGAACTGGGGGTTTCGGACATTCACACGAGCCCCGAGAAGGAAAGCGTCCGCATCGAAGTGCGTCTCCATGGGATGCTCAACCTTTTGGCGACCATTTCCCATGCCACCTACGAAGATTTTGTTCGCCGCGTGAAATTCATGAGCAAGCTGAAGCTGAACCTGACCAATGTTCCCCAGGACGGCCAGTACACGTTTCAGGCCGGCGACCGCATGGTCAACGTGCGTGTCGCGAGCATTCCCTCGCGCTTCGGCGAGACCTATACGCTCCGTCTTCTTGACCCCAAGCGCGGCATCGTGGCGCTCACGGAACTGGGCTTCCCCAAAGAGATCCATGAAGCCCTCCAGAAACTTGTGAAGGTTCCGAGCGGCCTTATCCTCGTGACGGGCCCCACGGGCTCGGGAAAGACGACGACGCTCTACGCGCTTCTCAATACCGTCGTCGGTACGCAACGCAACATCATCACACTGGAAGACCCGATCGAGTACGAGCTCAAAGGCATTGTCCAGAGCCAGATCGATGCCGAGCATGACTACACCTTCTCTTCGGGCCTCCGGTCGATCCTTCGCCACGACCCGAACATCATTCTCCTCGGGGAAATCCGTGATCTGGAGACCGCGCAGACGGCCGTGGATGCATCCCTTACGGGTCACCTTGTGCTCGCCACACTGCACACAAACTCGGCGCTGGAAGCGATCCCGCGTCTGCTTTCGATGGGTGTGAGTCCCTACACCTTCGCACCGGCTCTTCGGGCCATCCTGGCACAGCGCCTTGTTCGAACTCTGAGTCCTGAATGCGCGAAGCCCGATGCAACATGTGATGTCGCCGACAACAAAACCTACAGCGGCCGCATGGCACTCCCCGAGCTCATTACGGTCAGCCCCGCGGTTCAGTCGATGATCCTCAACTCCGATCCCTCCCATGCCATCCTGGAGCAGGCGAAGAAGGAGGGATACCGCACGATGCGCGAATGGGGCGATATTCTGGTCAAAGAACGCCGCACGACGCGGGCGGAGGTGGATAGGGTGACAATGTGAAGAGCTTCTTAGGTTCTTAGCTTCTTAGGGGCAAAGCACTATTTTGATTGAGTGTACTACTAAGAACCTAAGAAGCTAAGAAGCTGACAAGCCATACTGCCTTGCACACTTACCAAGGAGGCTTTTACTATAGGGAACCCCCATGCTCCGTCGCAGACACCGCACCGGCCCCTACCCACTCGCGCAAACGAGAAGCCCCATACGCGCACTCGTGCCGCTCGCCGCGGCCGCGGTCGCTCTCCTCATTCTCCTGTGGGCGGGCAAGGCGGTCCTCTCGGCGCTGCAGTTCGGAAATGCGGTACAGCGCACAGCGGTGATCCTGCGCGGCGATGACCGGGGATCGGTGAGCGTGTCGCTCAATGGCGAAGATCCGCGTGTCTCCGACAGTGAACTCAAGCTCTACCCCGGAGATTCGGTTTCTACGGACCGCGGAGCACCCGCCACGCTGGAGCTTTTTGACGGCTCTATCATCCGTATCGACCGCGGGGCCGCACTTACGATCGAAGAAAGCGTTCTCGGTGCCAAGGAATCGGCCTTTGCGCTTGCCATGGAACGCGGCAGCGCCTGGATCCGCACGCCGGAATCCGTTGCATTCTCCGGAACCGTCCTCAGGACGATAGAAACCGCAACCTATACGGCACAGATCCCTTCCGGCGCGGAAGTCTATCTGACCGAAACGACAATCGAGGTGTATGCCGCCGATG
>JBBTVH010000172.1:0-3777 GCA_038063355.1 Patescibacteria group bacterium
CTTTGAGAAAGTCGCTGATGGTACGGACGAAGATTTCGAAGTGCTCCGGTATGGTATCTATGACGCTTCACTTCTTCCTCGCAACTACCACAGGTTCTCCGTAACGCGCACCGTTTTTAAAGAAGCGGAATTCCAGACCGTTCGTGAGAATGAGATTCGGATAGCCGTAGTAGCGCCCCATCTGCTCGCTCTTCTCCACCTTGTCCAAATCAATATGCAGATCTTTTGCTTCCGCCCAGGCAACGGGAATATTGCCCTTCTCCGTGAAAATAAAGTCCGGTCTGCCGTGTACACTGCCCTTCGGTTCATTGTGGACAGTCAGTTTTGTAACGGCACTGAACATCTCTTTGAGCGCGGGTCTGTAGGTATGCTCCGTTGCATGACCTGATGCAAACTCCTGCGTAAGAGCGTGAAGATATGCCGAGACTGCATGATTCTCATTCATTTGTGAGATGATCATACCCTCATCCCCAGAACAACACCCCCTCCTCAAATACCCACTCCTCCCAAACGCCATAACAAGGCACGCCCTCGCTTCGTCTGAGTTCAGTTCAAAAAAGAACGGAGCACCCGCCCCGTTCTTTTCTTACGGCTTCGCAGTGAAAGCTTAGGAACGGTTTTTGACGCTAACACAAAGGCGGCGTAGCGATACTGCTACGCCGCTATCGTATGACAGCAAAGGATTACCGAATGTCTTCGTCGACGTCCGAACCTTCAATATGCAGGCCCATGTCGTTATCGGTCACAAGCCTTTCGTTTCTTTGGTAACACATCGCGGTTTCGCCCCAGCTCTGGTACTTGCTGGCGCACACCGACCAGATGAACTGCGCGCGGAGGTCCATGCGTTGCGTAGCGGAGAGATTGAAGAGGCTGCGCTCTTCTTCCACCTGCTCGGCCGTGACGCCGCCGTTGAAATCTAGGGAACCGGTGTAATCACCCGAGACCTGGATACCCTGACGGTCAAAGAGGCCTTGCTGCCTGAATCTCCAGACCATCGCGTCGTAGAGCCGGATCATGTCGTCGGAGATGTTGGGGTTTCCCGTGATCAGAAGATCACGGAGAAGGCCGGTATCCATGGCTGCTCCCAGATCGTAGTACGGTCCGAACTCCTGCATGCAGTCGAGGATCTCCTGGTTTACAGGATAGAAACACTGATGGGAGACGAGCTGCCGGAGGTCGATTTCACTGTCGCTGAAGGTATCGTTGTCGTAGATCTGTCCGTTGTTGTTGCTGAAGAATGGCTCGCGTTCCACGCCGATGCGCTCGAAGAGCTGGCTGATACGCTCGACCGGCATCATGTTGATGTTGATGAAGTCGTTATTGCCGTTGACGTCCTGGAGGTAGAAGTCCGGGTCGAATTCCTTCGGAAACTGCTCGTCCTCGTCGCGTCCGCGTTGCGAACGGAATGGCATATACCCGAGATCGGCGAAGGAGGGGCCTTTCACCTGGTCGTTGTTATCGGGCACGGTCAGGTTTCCCGAGGTATAGGGATCATCCGATCCCGGAGTCTGCGCGAAAGCGCCCGTCGCGGAAAAGGCACTCAGAAGCGCCGTTGCCGTAGCGATCGCCTTTTTAGAGAAATACAGAGAAGGCATACGTGAAGAGGGGGAGGGAAATAAATGCCGTTGCACACATGGAGACGGCAATCTTGAGGTGTTCTTTCGCGGAAAGAGAGGGAAAGAAGCTCAGTCGCGTCCCAACACTTACAATTCCGCCTTAAACGTCTCCAGGTTTACTCCCTCCGCAATGACAAACCTGGCAATGCTGCTACGCGTGCCTTTCGTTCTAAGGTGGCTTGGCAGGATCGTAAACGCGCCGCTGGGTCCGTATACCTTGTAATGCCCGCCCTTACCTTTCGTTTTATCGACCGTAAAACCCAGCCGTGTCAGTGCTCTTGCCACCCGTTCCTGCGGAACTTCTGGAAAATCAGGCATAGACCGGAGTGTGTCTGTTCAGAGTAATTTTCCGTACTCCCTCTGCGCCCGTCGCATCGGATACCTCCTGCACATCGTACTCCACCAATCTGGCGTACTCCTGCGGCACGTTGAAGTAGGTCAAAATCGCATCACACGCATTGGCGACGGCTTCATCAAATGTGGCTGCTTCGCTGATGAGTCCTTCATACTTCGGGGCAGTGATGAAGATGACGGGATCATTGTGATCGTCAAACTCCGCTCTGAATTCAAAGAGTACCGTCTGCGGCAGCCTCTGCAAGACTTCCGTTTGTACCGAGCGCGATGGTGAGAAGAATCTCATGAGCCAGCTCATAGGAGTGACGGGAAAGAGTGTAAGTATAGTCTACTTCTTTTGTGATTCCGTGAAACTGTCCCCTTTCTTACACTGACTCATAATAGCATAAAAGAGCACTTTTTGGCTAGGCTTCATGATCCTCACGCTTTTGTCCTCCTCAAATACTCCTTCTCCCCGAACGTCATCGTAAGATACGCCTTCGCCTCGTCGGAATATTCGGCATCAAAGTGAAGGTCTTGATCGAGCCAGAGACGCGTGAACTCCGTGACGTCCACAGCGCCGTTGTAGCCGTTGTCTTTGTTCTGGACCTGGCCATTTTTCAAAATCTTGAACGTCCAATGGAGATGGCTTCCGGTGATGTTGCCGCTGCTTCCCGCCTTGCATACAGGGTCGCCCTGATAGATCTGTTGGCCGCTTTGGATTTTTACTTCGGAAAGATGTGCGAGGACGCTTCTCCTTTTGCCGTCATCAATGATCAGATGCAGCCCGTAGGTATTCGCTCCGTCATCTTTCACCGTCGCAATTCCATCATGCGGCGCATACACGAGAGTGCCGTCTTCCGTCTCGAAATCGATCCCGTCATGGCCCTTCATTCCAAACGGCGCGTAGCGGTCCGGGTTTTGCCCGAAGCCCTGGGTGATCAACGGTTTTCCCGGAAGCGGACAGAAGATCATGGAAGACACTGTAGCATCGTCTTTAACGTAAGGGGGAGCGGTTGGGTGTACGTTGGGACACCTATACAAAGCACATTGTTTTGGAGAAGCTCGGGGGCTACCTCCTTAAAAGAGGGGTCCCTCAAGCGCGAACGCCTTTTGGATCCCCTCCGTTCCTACAGAGGTCTTTTGAGGGGTCCCCTTAGGCACTAACACCGTTCGGATTCCCTTCGTATGGATACATACCCATTGTACGAAAATATGTGAGTCTTGATCAAGATCTTTCGTTGATTCTCTGATATGGCAGGGTGTACGATCATACACCTATACAACTCTTCTCCTTGTAGAGGACACTGCTGCTTCATGCCTTCCGCAACCATCACCACTTCGCGCCTCACGCCCTGCCAGGAAAAGGCGATGGAAATGCTCCGGCGCGAGGGCAATATTTTTCTTACGGGCGCTGCGGGAACCGGGAAAAGCTTTTTGCTCGACCAGTATCTGCAGAGAAAGCCCACAGACGAATTTCCGATCGTTGCGAGCACAGGGGCGGCTGCGGTGATCGTTGGTGGGCGGACATTCCACAGTTTCTTCGGTCTTGGCATCCTCGAAGGCGGTATCGAAGCCACGGTGCAGCGGGCGATGCGCAACCGCAGGCTGATTCTGCGTCTCCAACGCGCGTGCTGCGTGATCATCGATGAGATTTCGATGCTTTCCGGAACGACATTGCTTGCGGCGGACCGGATCGCCCGCAGAGCTCGGCACTGTAATAAGCCATGGGGAGGTCTTCGCATCATCGCAGTAGGGGACTTCGCCCAGTTGCCGCCGGTCACGCCAGGTAACGAGCAAAAGGACTGGGCTTTTTTGCATAGATTGT
>JBBTVH010000173.1:0-6334 GCA_038063355.1 Patescibacteria group bacterium
ATATGGATACAATATCCTTTTGTTCATTACTGTCAAGATGGTGGAGCTGAGGGGACTCGAACCCCTTACCTCTTCCATGCCATGGAAGCGCTCTACCAGATGAGCTACAGCCCCGTGTATGTGGCGCGCCACGTGGACGCGATATTAAAGGTCACGTAAAGCAGCTGCGCTGCCACGTGACACGTAAAGCCGCTGAAGCGTCTTTACGTGGTGCGCCCGGCAGGATTTGAACCTACGACTTCCAGATCCGCAATCTGGCGTTCTTCCAGGCTGAACTACGGGCGCATGAATATACTGCGAAGACAGAAAGAGCAACTGGCTTACAAAAAGTCAGTGGAAGGAGTCTATCAGTCTTTATTTTTGATTTCTACCAGCACCGCAGTTAAAAAGCCGTAAATTGACTTCCTCCATGTAGTCACTTTCAATAGACCTCAATGGCAAAAGTCGGTTGTGGACCAATGGCGGCATTTCTCCTCATTCTCCTCGTGCTCGTGGCGCTCGGCACGAACGAAGCTGTGGGGTTCTATTACACGCATTGCGAGGATAGGGAGCTCTTTGACTGTCTTATGAATCAGGTGGAGGAAGACGAAGCGGAAGAGGATGAAAAAACGGTCACCGCGACAGGCGTCTATGCATACAAAGGAAATTCCGTCACGGTGACGATGAACATTCCCCTTACGGGCGGCGCTGTCACCGGTTCGGTATCCGGCACCTGTGAAGGGAGTTTTAAAGGGACGTACAACGGCCAACCCAACGGAGCAATCAGTGCTTCGATGGCGGGAGTTTGCGCGCCGTTTTTCGTGAATATTCCGGCAAGCGCAGAGTTCATCGGCAGCGTGAATAAAACCGGCAAAACCGTGCCTGTTACGTTCAACGGCCGGGGCGGGGGAATCAAGCACGAAGGGGCGATGACGCTGACGTATCCGTAGAAAACGCCTATGCTTCTGTCATGACCATTGTCACCACGCACTATCGCACGTTGACTGCCGGGTCCTTTGTCAAAATTTGCGGCGCACTCGGCATCTCCTTCGGATTGGTCTACGGGGTATTGAACTTCCTTTTTATCTTGGCGAATACCGATGCTCCATATGCAAATATGCAGACAGGATCCTATGCCGGTTCGATCGCTGTCGGATTCATCATGCTGGCGGTGACGCCGTTGATCGCCGGTATTATGGGGGCACTCTCGGCAATCATTCTGTATATCCCGTTCACGTACGTGTACATGCCCCTGCAAAAAGGAATCGTGATCAGTGGAGAGCAGAAATAACGTCATGCACCTATAAAAAGAGGACACCATTCTTTTTGAGAGACTGGTGTCCTCGGTGCTGCCTTCACCGAGGTGAAGAGCGAGCGGGGTGCACAGTAACCTGCTGTGCGCCTCCCTACCCTTCGATGGGTTAATGGCCCCATCAGCCTGTTTGTGTTTGTTTCCGACGGACTGCGTCGGTACATCAGCCTGAAGCTGGCGACTCCTGGTTTGGGACGTGGAGTGCGTCACTTTTTTTATTTTTGTATTGTGGCCTCCGAAGAGACCAAGGGCAGATCCCATCCCCCTTTCAATAGAAAACGGGAGGGAACCTACAGAGCGGTGGTCTATGCCGCAGAGTAAGCAGGGAGGAGAGAGAAGTGACTCCCCCCGCACCTTTTTTCGCGGTCACGGTAATCACAATCGAACATTCGGTTGTGGTTGCCGCAGTTACGAAAAAAGGTGCGGGGCCGGGAGACGTGCTCCCGGGTGGCCGCGCCCGATGGTAAGAGAAAGCGTAAGCCGTCTCGCCCACCGAAGCGCGGTGTCACTTCTCACTGCTCCCTACTTCTTTTTGGAGAGGGAGAGATGCGAAAGAGCAATTAGGATATGATACCACGAATTATTATTTTGAGCAAGGCTTCCTCAACTCAGGAATTCAGAGGATTCAGACGATTCAGACGATTCAAAGGAGCCTATACATTCGATCCTCTGAATCCTTTAAATCTTTTGAATCCTCTGAATCCTCTATACGATGCGCCGCATGGAACAGACTCCCGCATCGGGAAAGCTGGTGCTCCTGATGGGCCCCAGCGGCGTCGGCAAAAGCGTTATTTTGAAGGAGCTGCGCCGAAAGCACCCGGAGTTCGTTTTCCCCAAATCTGCAACGACCCGGTCAAGGCGGGCGGGAGAGGGGGATGATCTCTATCATTTTGTCTCCGATGCCGCGTTCGATGATCTAGTTGCAGAAGGAAAAGTCCTCGAGTGGGCGGTCGTTCATGGCGGCGCGCGGTACGGGACGTTGCTTGATGAAATTCTTCCTCCGATCCAATCAGGAAAGACCGTGATGCGTGAAGTTGATGTCCAGGGATTCGATAGTATCCGTACCAGCCACAATTTTCGCACGCCCGAGGCGCCCTACCGCCTGCAATCCATTTTCATCATGCCGGAGAACAGGGCGCAGCTTATCGCCCGCATCACAAAGCGCGCGCCCATCAGTGCAGAGGAATTAGAACGCCGCATCGCGAGCATGGATCGGGAGCTCACGTACGCGAAACTCTGCGACGCGCAGGTGGTGAACCATGACGGAAAGATTGGGGAGACGATTGGGGAAGTGGAGAAGGTGATACGGGAATAGATTCAAAAAGATTCAGAAGATTCAAAAGATTCAAGGGATTCAAAAGAACGACTCTTTTGAATCGCTTGAATCCTGTTACTCCTTTGAATCCTTTTGGCTTACACTTGAATCATGCCCCGTGCGAAAATCGCCCTGCTTTACGTCGGCGGATCCATCGGGATGAAAGTGAACAGAAAAACCGGCCGTATTGAACCCATTGAATCGCTCATGGAAATCCACCGTTTTCTTCCAGAGCTTCAGCGCGAAGTTTCTTTGCAGTTCATCACGCTCGGAACCATGGGCTCTTCGGACATCACTCCCGAGCACTGGGTGGAGATCGCCAAGACCATCGAGCGGATCTACGACGAGTACGAGGGATTCGTGGTCGTGCATGGCACCAACACCATGAGCTACACGGCGTGTGCACTGAGCTTTGCGCTGCAGGGCCTGAGTAAACCCGTCATCCTCACGGGTGCATTGCTTCCCATCAACGACGTCGGCAGCGATGGCCGCACCAATCTTGTCTATGCCATTCGCGCCGCGCAGCTCGATCTGGCCGAAGTCGCGGTTGCGCTCGGACCACGCGTGCTTCGCGGATCGCGGTCCAAGAAAGTGGACCAGTCCATCGATCGGACGTTCGACAGCCCCAAGCTCCCGCCGCTCGCGGAGTTCAACATCGAAGTGAAGCTCAATCCCTGGCGCTTCGTCCGCCGCAAGCGGACACTCGAATGCCGGCCGCAATTCGATCCTAATGTCGTTCTCCTCACGCTGCATCCGGGACTGCGCGAAGAATATTTCCAGGCGGTGCTTGCAAGCAATCCTCACGGCATCGTTCTTCGCACCTACGGCCCAGGCATGCTTCCGGATACCGTCATTCCGTGGCTCAAGCAGGCCACCGAGCTGGGCATTCCCATCGTCATCACCTCACAACTGGTGCGCGGCACCGTGGATCTCCATCGCTACCGCAAGCAGCTGACTCTGGAAAGAATCGGCGTGATCAGCGGAAAGAACATGACCTTTGAATGTGCCATTGTGAAACTGATGTGGGCGTTGGGGCAGACCCGGAACCACCGCAGGTTGCAGGAGATTATGGAGAAGAGCCTTGTAGGAGAGCTCGACGAATAACGTATAACGGTGTATCGGTATAACCGTGCAAGCATGATTTTTGCTTTGCTCCCGTTACACCGATATACCGTTACACGATTTATCTGTCCTCAGGCTCTTCTTCCCTTTCCTCATCAATCTCCAGCAGTTTCTTTCCCACGATCGAGCTGATCGCCGCGCCTAAAATAAACCCCACGACGAGGCGCTTGACGTGCTTTTCGGGCTTCGGCCGCTTGCGAAAAAGTCCCATAACGGCGCTGAGTATAGCATGGTAGTGGATTGATCAAATAATTTGTTCAATTATTATCTTATGTCTAAAATCTTTGGCTTCACAAAATCCTTTTAGAGATTCCCAACTTCCGAATAGGTACTGAGGTGGCCGAGGATTATCTGTTCGATTTCTGACAATTTCGTTTCACTTCGTGCCTCCATACAGATCGATATACACGGCGATGTATTACTCTGCCGGATTCCCGCCCAGGCTCCTTCTCCAAAATCGATACGTGCGCCGTCCAGTGTGTTCACCGGATAGTCTTTTTGGAAGTGTGCGGTGATTGCGGCGATCACTTCTCCTTTGCGGTCATCGGGACAGTGGGGGCGGTACTCTGGCGCTTGATACACTTTCGGGAAATCTTTAAAAAGCGAAGAGAACGATAATTCCGAATTTCGAATTCCGAATTCCGAATAAATTTTCAGAGTTCTCAATGCAGCAACCAAGGCATCATCAAATCCGTAATAATCCTCTTCGCAGAAGAAATGTCCCGATTGTTCGCCGCCGAGCTTTGCACCGTGCTCCCGCATCGCGTGTTCCACGAAGGAATGGCCGACTTTGCACATGACGGGTTTGCCGCCGTATTTTTTGATCTCCGTTTCGAGGATCGAAGAATTGCTCACGGTGAAGACGACAGGAGAGCCGGGATGGCGGCTTAAGAGGTCTTTTGCCATGAGGAGGAGTATCTCGTCCGCATTTCGGATGGCGCCTTTCTCATCGACGATCCCAAGCCGATCTCCATCACCATCAAACGCGAAGCCGAAATGGGCTTTTTCCTTCTTCACAGTTTCCTGCAGATCTTTGAGCGTCGAGTGTTTACTCGGATCCGCCGGATGATTCGGGAAATTCCCATCCGGTTCCGTAAAGAGTTCGATCACTTTGGCTCCGGTATTCTTCAGCGCTTGCACATAGACCGGGCCGGCCACTCCGTTACCGCAGTCGATCACCACCGTCGCACCTTTGCCGATGGGACCAAACATTTTTTTCAGATGATCCAAATACGGAGTAATCGCATCGATTTTCTCGTCGCTTTCATTCCAAATTCCGAATTCCGAATTCCGCATTTTCTCAATGTTCTCCTTCAACAACTGCAAGTCATCCCCTGAAAACGCTTCCGCATCCTTCAGCTGCAATTTGATCCCGTTATCGTGCCCCGGGTTATGCGATGCCGTTATCTGTGCGCCGCCATCGAGTCCCAATCTGCAGATCGTGAAGTAGTTCAGCGGACTCGGCGTCTCTCCCATGTTGAGCACTGTGCAATCTGCACTCTGCAATCCCTGAATCAATGCATCAAGTAACCCGGGGCTGCTTAGTCGTGCGTCTCTTCCAACGATGAGCTTCGGGTTCTTTTTCCCGCTTCTTCTTTTCACTTCTTCCCCGAACGCGGCTCCGATCAGGCGCGCAGCCTCTTCGGTTATTTGCTCACCGGCACGGCCGCGGATGTCGTAAGCGCGAAAGATGCGGGGATCAAGAGTAGGCATACAGGATGACATTACAATATAGGGAATTCGTATATCGGTATAACGGCGTAACGGTCTATCCGGATACACCGTTATACCGATACACGGATAAACGAATTTTATGCTATAATAGACAGAATGCCCAATTCTCCATTAACTGTCGCGTACTTCACGATGGAAATCGGCCTCGAGAGCCGAATGCCCACGTTTGCCGGGGGCCTTGGGATGCTTGCGGCCGATATCATGCGTTCCGCGGCGGATACGGGGGTTAAAGGCGTGTGTGTTTCGATGTGCTGGCAACACGGCTACATGCGTCAGACCATCCACAGTAACGGGACGCAGAAATACGAGCCGGTGTCATGGAACCCGTCGCAGTTTCTGCGCAAAGCGGACGAGCGCATCACGGTTCAATGTGAAGGAAGGGTGGTGCAGGTGGGAGCGTGGATCTACGATTTACGAAAAAGCCAAAATCCAGAAATCAAAAACCAAACAGCAGTTCCCATAATTTTTCTTGATACGGATCTTCCAGAAAATGCCCCTGAAGACCGGCAGATTACCGCTCACCTGTATGGTGGCGACGGCGCGATGCGCCTGAAGCAGGAGATCGTGCTCGGGATTGGCGGTGTGCGGATGCTTCGGGCGATGGGGTACTCTGAGATCGGAACGTTCCACATGAACGAGGGCCACGCTGCATTTTTGACGCTGGAGTTATTGAAGGAACGGGATTGGAACAATGATGACGTCAAAAAATCCTGTGCGTTCACGACGCATACTCCCGTGGCCGCGGGCCACGACGTTTTCGATTACGATCTTGCGCATCGCATCGCGGGAGATCAACTCCCGTGGCACATTCGGGAAATCGCGGGCAGGGATCGTCTTTCCATGACCGAGCTTGCCATCCGCTTGAGCCGCTA
>JBBTVH010000174.1:0-1882 GCA_038063355.1 Patescibacteria group bacterium
AGAGTGCCGTGTTGGATGTGGTCGAAAGAACGTACGAGCTCAACGGAGAGATGCTCGACGTTGTCACGCAAACGGGAGTTGGCCCCGACACGATCGCACAGGAAATGGGGGAAAGGCTTAGCGCGCGAGCCGGAAATAGCCCATCCGGAAAGGGAGTCCGGGAATGACGGTTCTGATGACGTTTAGGGGAGATGCGCGAAGCTCTTGACCTATACCTAAGGTATGGGTACCATGGCGGCATCCTTCCCAATCCTCCCCATGAAACGTGTTTCTGCAATCTCCCTCCTGATGCTGCTTGTCCTCGTCGGATGCGGATCCAAAGCACCGCTGACGGAAGAGGAGCAGGCGGCCGAGTACGGCATCACCGTGGAGAAATTCCGCGAGGAGAAAAAGGCGGCGGCCCGTATGAACATGGGCATGACGAAACACAAAGTCATGATCAAACAAGATGAATAAAGTCATTGCTTCCCCTTCCTCATTCTCGCTATGGATCCACTATTCGACAGCATCGCTCCGGATGCGAATCACTGCATGATCGCGAGGTCACGTACTGCGTTATTGCGTATCATGAACGTTGCACAGACCTCATGGGCATTCGCCAAGAAGCATCCGCTGCTCGCCGTCTCTTCCGCCACGTTTTCTTCACTCCTTCTCGTCTTCACCGTTTTTGCGGCGGCGCACGACTCTCTATCGCCGAAGCTTGCGGAATCCGTCCGTGCGGGTGATCCGTCTGACGAGACGAAAGGAGACGTCGCACACTATGCCACTGTAAGTCCGGAGCTCGTGAACAGCGCCTCCACCGTCGTCCTCCTCGGCACCGTAATCTCGAACGAAGTTGCGAACATCTACCCTCGTCGCGACGGCATCGTGGAAGACATCACCGTCGATATCGGTGATATCGTCAAGAAGGGGCAGGTCGTCGCTCTCCTTCTTCCGAAGGGCGTCGAAGGAGAGAGTGCTGCAGCCATCGCTCGCAAGAAGGCGGAGAAATCCAAAATGGAAGCGGAGTACGTATCAACGCAGAGTGTCGCGAAGCAATCACTGATCAAAGTGAAGCAGGAAATCGACGAGAAACGCGAGGAACTAGCAGTGGCCGGACGGCAGCAGGGCGGCATACTACAACGTTTTGCCCTTGCCTCAACCAATGTCAAACAGATGCAGGATCAGGCATTCGTGAGCGTCCGGAGTGCTCGTCAGACAATCGAGCAACTGCTTCTGGGATCCAATGCTCGTTCGAATATCAATTTCGAGGAAACGCATATCCTCCCGCAACTCGGAGTCTTGAGGAGAGAAACGCGCTACAACGTCGTACCCCCCTTCAACGCCATGAGGAATCTCGAAGATGCATACGAGAGTGCCCCGGAAGACAGGAAGGAAGCTGTGTTGCAAGAACTTCTCGGCGCATCGCAGAAGGCCTTTCCCGCCATGCATGCGCTGATCGCGTCGACGGACCTGGCGGCCATCCCGCTGCCTGGACGTAACGGTCTGACGTTCGATCCCGTCGAGATGACGGAAGAAGTGCACGATGCGCAGACGATGGTTCTTGAGGCGAAGGAGAAATGGGAGAACGCCCTCCTCGCGGAGAGAGAACTCCGCGAGAAAGAACCTGAGCTCGCTGCCAAATTTCGCGGTGAGACCAAAGAAGCTCGAAGCAACGATGTGAAGCTCGCCGCTGTAGAGCTCAAGACCAAGGAGGAGGAACTCTTGCTCACCGCTTCCGAGCAGGAGCAAATGGTGAGGATTGCAGAGCAGGACGTGCATATCGCCGACGCGGAACTCAGGATGGAAGCGGTGCAGAGCGGCGATCGTCAGATCAGCTCACCCTTCACGGGCGTCGTCGCCAAGCGCTTCATCGACGTGGGGCAGATCGTCATGCCGTCCG
>JBBTVH010000175.1:0-9619 GCA_038063355.1 Patescibacteria group bacterium
AAATCGAGAGCAAAACGAAAAATGGGAGACGGCTTCTCTCATCTGGCTGATCATATCCAGGCTGAGTGAGTGTGTAGGTCTTGAAATCAGGCATTCCGGCGTGATACCGTAACCCCTTTTCCCTAAAGGCAAGCCAGCAAGGCAATACTTGCATAATTACTATAAATATTGTATAATAATAAGATTTATGTCCCTCTCGTCCGACGCCATCGCCGCAGCAACCAAGGTCATCGAGGACCATCATCGGATCCTCGTTTTGCCGCATGCAAACGTCGATCCGGACGGCATTTCCTCGGCGCTGGCGTGCTATTCCATCCTCAAGCACATCGGGAAAGATGTCACCGTGCTCTGCCCGGATACCCCTCCGGAATCGTTGTCCTTCCTCCCGGGATTTGAGAAATTTACGACCGAAGTGGAGGAGAATCAGAATTTCATCATTACGGTGAACCTCGAAAACGGCATCGAGATCGACAAGCTTCGTTACACCGTCGAAGATCACAAAGTAAACATCATCGTTGTCCCCAAGCAGGGGAAGATCCGGCCGGAGCGCGTCTCGTTTGGAGAAGGGGAGAAGCGCTACGATCTGATCCTCGCGGTGGACACCGCCGATCTGGCGCTCTTCGGATCCGTCTATACCGAGCACGTCGATCTCTTCTCCTCGGTTCCGATCCTCAACGTCGACCATCACATCAGTAACACCCGCTACGGTCAGCTGCATCTCATCGATCCTACTGCAGCAAGCGCGACGGAGGTTCTCTACCATTGGTTCACGCAGGTACCTGCCTACGCCGCGGGGATCACGCCGGATGTAGCAACACTCCTGCTTACGGGACTCATTACCGATACACGCAGTTTCCAGAATCCCAATACAACGCCGCGATCTCTGGAGATCGCCGCAGAGCTTCTGGAGCGCGGCGCCCGGCAGCAGGAGATTATTCAACATATCTATAAGACCAAGCCCTTAAGTACCCTCAAGATCTGGGGCAGAGCCCTCAACCGCATCCAGATCGATGCCTCCGCGCGTATCGTGTGGTCTTCGGTCAGCCGCGAGGATCTCGCAGAAATGGGAGCGGAGAGCCGCGAAACCCATGGCATTCTCGACGAACTCATTTCCACTATCCCCGACGCAGACATCCATATTCTCTTTACCGAACTTGAAGGAGGAGGACTGAAAGCCAGCATGCGCAGCAGCGCTACAGTCGACTCCAGCCGTCTTGCGGCGGAATGCTATGGGGGCGGTGGCCACGCCCGCGCCGCGGGATTCCGGGTCGCGACGTTCGGCAATTTTGCACTCCAGGTCACCGAGTGCATCCAGAAACTGAGGGAGGGGATAACAAGGCAACGACGGGAGATGGGGGGCCTGCCTGCTGGACAGGCAGGTGGGGAGACGGGAGTCGGGCTCAATATTCCGACAGTCATTCCTAGTACTCCTCGATCAGAAGCAGTTTCAGAAACAACGTCTGTTGATCCTCTGAAGGAAATTAGCGGGGAGAAGAAGAGTGGTTCGATGGATATTGTCGGAGAGATCACGTTAAATGGTTAAATGGCTAAATGGCTAAATGGTTCGCAAGCGATCGGTAATCGTTGCATCAGCTCTCTCAAAAATTGCTTGCTAGCCATTTAGCCATTTAACCATTTAAAGCTATCCGCATACATAAACCTTTGCTACTCTCTCCGTGGCTTCCCCAGCATCCATGCGACTTGTTCAGGTGGCAAAGGCTCTCGGCATGACCGGACAACAACTCCGGCACGAACTCTCTGAAGTGAACTTCGGAGTGAAACCGACGGATCGCGAGGTCCCGGACGGCCTTGCCCAGGGGGTCATCCGCTTCATTGCACGCAAGCACGGTATCACAGTCGATATGAACGCGCTCGGATTCCAGGCAGAGGAAGAGGAAGGAAGCGTGCCCGTTGCTTCTGTCGAGGCATCTGCGGCACCTGTAGCGGAAGTGCCCGCAGCTCCTGCGCAGCCCGCTGGTCCGGTGCACGTGCTTCGCAAACTCACCTTGGAAGATGTGCCGCAGGCGGCGATCGCCCTGCAGCAGGAGGCGTTGAAAAAGAAACCCACGAAGGCCGAGCGGGAAGAGCAGCTGCGCGAGGAGCGCGAGGCGAGCGGGCAGACGAAGGCTCCGTCCGCTTCGCAGCGAAACCAGGAGCAGATTAAACGCAAAGATGGCATGGTTGTCCTTCCTTCGCATGTCACCGTGAAGGAATTTGCCGAAAAAACGGGCGTCCAGGTGCCGAAGGTCATTCAGGCGCTCATGAAAAACGGCGTCATGGTAACTATCAACCAAACCATCGACTACGACACCGCAGCGATTGTCGCCGCAGAACTCGGGGTGGACGTGCAAAAAGAGCAGGCGACGGTTTCCGCCGAGCACTTGCAGAGCGAAAACCTCGTTGAACTTCTGAAAGACGAGCCGGAGAACTTGGTGGAGCGCGCTCCCGTCGTTGTGGTCATGGGGCACGTTGACCACGGCAAGACTTCGATTCTCGATGCCATCCGCGAGACGGACGTGGTCAAAGGGGAATCCGGGGGCATCACGCAGCATATCGGGGCCTATCAGGTCGTCCATGAGTCTGGAGGCGAGAGGCACGCCATTACCTTTCTTGACACCCCCGGCCACGAGGCCTTCACCGCCATGCGCGCGCGCGGAGCACAGGTAACCGACGTTGCCGTCATCGTGGTTTCTGCGGAGGAGGGCGTGAAGCCGACGACACTCGAAGCGATTCACCATGCGCAAGCAGCAGAAGTGCCGATGGTCGTTGCCCTCAACAAGATCGATCGGCCCAATGCCAATCCTGAACGTGTAAAGGGAGAGATGGCGGCTGCGGGAGTCCAGCCCGAGGAATGGGGCGGCACGACGCCGTTTGTGGCATGTTCCGCGCATACCAAGCAGGGTATTTCCGATCTTCTCGACGCGATTATCCTTGTTTCCAAGATGCGCGAGCTCAAGGCCAACCCCAGCCGCGCGGCAGTGGCCACCGTGATCGAAAGCCAGATGGATCCTTCCATGGGGCCTCTCGGTACGGTGATCGTGCGTACGGGAACATTGAAGACTGGAGACATTTTTGTCTGCTCACAGACCACTGGCAAAGTCCGCGCGATGAGCGATGCGCACGGCGCACGGCTTGAGAACGTCGGGCCTTCGGGCGCGGTCCGCGTCGCCGGGTTCGATACCGTGCCCCAGACCGGAGACATCGTGCAGGTGGTCTCCTCGGAAGCCGAGGCACGCGCTCTCGTGGAGGCGCTCCAGTCCCATCATGATGAACACCGCCGGAGGAGCTTTGCGGATTTGGTGAGCCGCCTTTCCGCAGGAAAAGTTACTCACCTGAAGATTATCCTGAAGGCCGATATGCAGGGGTCTCTTGAGGCGCTCCAGAGTGCAATTGCCCAGCTCAAGGTGGGCGAAGTGCAACCCAAAGTCATTCACGCCGCCGTGGGCGCCGTGACTGAAAGCGATGTGACGCTTGCCGCGGCCAGCGACGGCATCGTGTTTGCGTTCCATGTAAGCGTTCCCCCCGCCGTCATGAAGACTGCCGATCGCGAGGGCGTGCGCGTGCGCGAATTCCGGATCGTCTACGAGCTGCTTTCCGAGGTGGAGGGGCTTCTCCAGGGACTGCTGGAACCGGAAGAGCTCGAGCAGGTGTTGGGCCATCTCGAGATCAAGGGCGTCTTCATGACGAAGCGCGCCGAACAGGTGGTCGGCGGAAAAGTCACCGACGGTTCGGTGAAGCGCCTGCCCTTTCGCATTCAGAGAGCGGGCGAGGAGGTAGGCACCGGCCGCATCACCTCGCTGCGGCACGTGGACAAAGACATCAAGGAGGCCAAGGAAGGCCAGGAGTGCGGGCTGCGCACCGAAAGCACCTTTCCTCTGCTGGAGGGCGATGTCCTGGAAGTGTATCTGCGGGAGCTCAAGCGCAAGGAGAAGTCCTAGGCGATTTCCGTAGAAGCGACTTTCATCGGAATTGCGCCGACATCCCTCGGGATATCCACATCCCTGCGCACGAGCTGCACGGCGATCTCCATCTCTTCGGGCGTGAATTTGTGGATGACGCTGCTGAGTTCAGCAATATCGTTGGGCGGCATCTTCCGCAACCGTTTCCCTGCGCTGCTTTCGGGATCGATACCAAGCGCTTCCATCAGCGTGGCATAGGATTCGTCGGCGTTCGAAAATCCTTCCCGGGCGTGTACGGGAAGCGAGAAACGTTTGCGTTCGCGCGCCACGAACTCTTTGATATCTGTGCGGTGGTCTTTGTCCCCAAGCTTCTCAAACACCTCCTTGCCTGCCGCGTCGCCACGCAGTTCCCTGGTGAGCTCCGCGTAGCGGGGCCCGGAGAGGAAGGAAAGCGGGCTTGCGCGGTTGCGATTGAGGTACAGAAGCAGGCCCAGCGCGAGTAGTCCTTTTTTTGGGAGGCGTTTTGTTTTTGTCGCGATCAGAAAAGAGATAAGCGTGGCGCCCGCAAGAAAAAGCGACAAGGCAAAACGCACGCCCGGGCGAAGCGCGGGAGTGGAACGGATGAACGTGAAATTGTTACTGTCGATTACCTGCAGCTGCTGCAGGTTTCCTCGCATGGCTTCGAAAGCGGCATATGCTGCGGTTCCGTCCGGAGGTTTGATCTTTTGCAGCGCATCCCAGTCTTCCTGCACCAGCTTGCCGTCGATGGAAATGCGTTTCTGCCATGCATCGGGCGAGAGATAACTTTCTCCCTTTTCCGTCACGGCTCCTTCTTCGAGCTTGCCATCCGGCATGCTTGCGGGCGGCGAGAAGCGACCGATAATCCGCCGGAACAGAGCATCGTTCGCGTCAACCCAAGCAGGGCTTTCTTTGTCCCCCCGTGCCTTCTCGATTGCCTCTTCGATCTGCGCCGTCGCCGTTGCGGAAAGCGCGAGGAATCCCACCCGGACTTTTTCGCCTTCCGCCTGGAGGCGCGCGTTCATGCTTGCGGCGAGTTCATCGATGTACTCCCGGACAAGCTTGTCCGCCTGTATTTTCGCTTCTCCGTCCGGGAGTCCGTTGCGCATAGTCAGCAGCAACTTGAGCTTCTCCATGACCGTTGCCGCATTTTGCGCCAGCGTTTCGCGCGAGGAAATCACGTTCTGATATTCCGGCGTCTGCAGCAGATCAGCGAAGTTTTCCCGCGTCGGCTCCCACACCGGCAGTTTGTCGAATCCGCCTGCGGATGGCGTAGCGTCGGGCATGGGGTTTACGGCTGTGTGAATTTTCCGCTGCGGTCTAGGTTTTGGCTGATCTGGTTGATGTCATTCGCGTTGAGACCTAGGCTCTGTTGCTGGTTGTAGCTCTGGATGAACTGCACGGCTTGGCCGCGGCTCTGGCTATTTACGCCGCGCTCAGTCATCGCGCGGGTAAGTGTGTCGATGTGCTGCTGCAGCAGCGTGGTGGACTGCTGGTCCTGTTGGAACGTGTTTTTAAGATTGGTTAGGGAGTTATTGAGCTGCGGGTTCACGGGTGCGTTTCTTCCGGCGTCTGCGGGGTTTACGGCGGGTCCGGCTTGGCCGAAGTTCTGCTGCCTGCCGAAGGGTAGGGCGGTTTGCTGGAAATTGCGGGATATGTCTTGGAATGAAGACTTCCGATCGGGCGTGCCGTCACCGGTCGTATCGTGCGGAATGAACGGCGTCGTTACCGGGAGCTTCAGGAAGCTGTTGCCCACGTTGAAGATCGGTTCGGTGAAGCGCGAGTAGATTTCGTCTCTTTTCATCGCCCAGCGCGACCCGACCCACATGATCATGAACGCGAGCAGGATCCAGATTACCTGCCACCAGTTTTGGGCCTGAGGGAAGAAGGAAACCTTTCCGGCGAGTCCCGCGGGGGGAGCGATGGTCGGGGAAAGCCTCGCCACTTCATTGAGCATGATGTATCCAATGGAGAGCGGCATCGCGATGATCGCCGGCAGGAATGCCGCCGTGATGAAGTGCTTCGTGAAAATCTCCATGGAATTCACCTTGATGAATTTATCGCCGATCACGAATCCTATATACATGAAGGGCATAAAAGACACCGTCAGCCACAGGATCGGGATCCGGATGATCATCACCGCGGTCATCGCGATGAGCGGGAAGACCAGCATCAGATGCAGGAACGTCACCATGACGAGGATAATGACGAAACGCAGCGTCTCGGCGATGGTGCCGCCCGTGCCGCCCGCCGGAGGCGACCCCGCGATGACGCCAAGGTAATTCAATCTCCCGTGGTTCACCACGATGCCGTTGAGGATGCCGAAGCCGGTATTGGCACCCGGACTCACGAGCTGCGCAAGACACACTTTCATGATGGGTGCCATGTTGAGCGGCGGCTCCTCCGGCAGCGGGCACACGCCGGTTGTGGCATCTTCAAAAAACAGGATGTCGGTGACCACGACGCAAGGCTTAGGGTTTCCGTCTTTGTCGATCCATTGGCACTCGGAGTTGACGAGATTCGGCAGGCCATAGATCGTCGCCGTCGTGACATTGGCGATATCGAAGACAACGCGCGGGAAGAACCACGAGAAGTTCACGAGGATCACCGCGAGGATGAATTTCACCAAGTGCTGTTTTACGACTTCCTGTTTCCCGAAGACAATCGTCAGGATCGCTCCCCCTAGCAGCATGATCGCAAAGATGATGTTCATGATGTCTCGGGAGATCTGCCAGAGCCGCAGCATCATGTTCACGTTCCCGCTCACGCCGAAGATTGTGTCGGGGTCGACAAGGTACGAGAGGAGCTTCAGACAGAAAAAGGCGAGGAAGTTCAGGGTTCCGACGGCAAACAGAAGCCCCCCCATAATCCCGCCTTGGGTGTCGGTCACCACTTTGTCCTGGGCGAAGGCATAGGGGATTCCGAGCGTTTCGCCGTGGATGGAGAGCGCCATCAGGAACAGTGTTCCCGCAATGCCGGAGAGAATCTTTGTTTTTGCAGGCATTCCTCTAAGTATAGCAGAAAAGACGATGCTTGCCTATGATGCTCTTGTACGGTTCATTGGGTTTGGTGGGTTTATTGCGTTTGGTGCGTTCCTCGCTTCCCATCATCTTGCTTGTATGTTTAGAGCACATATTGCGTAAAACAGTGAGTACAAAAAGTGTTCAATCATGATCAAATAAACAACATAAATTGGCACTTTTAGGCTTTATTAAGGCATTTTAATTGATCAAATCCTGTATACGGATTTCTGAGCACATTTCTTGCGCTATCCCCGTACTCATGACTACTGTTTGTGAACAACATGTCTTCTACTGTCCTCAAGGCGCTGTTTTCGTCGCAGACCAGAATCAAGCTGCTCTCGACCTTCCTCCTCCACCCAGAAGAGGAATACTTCATTCGTCAGTTGACACGTTTGCTTTCCGAGCAGATCAACTCTATTCGCCGCGAGCTCGAGAACCTGCGCCGCATCGGCCTTGTGAAGGCACGCCACCGCAACCGCAAGAAGTACTACAAGGCAGATCCAGAGTTCGCGCTCTTTGCCGAATTGAAGGGCATTTTCGCAAAAGAAATTCAGGCCGACAGCCCCATCGTTGGAAGCCTGAAGAAGCTCCCCACGGTGAAGCTGGCGCTGCTTGCAGGAAGCTTTGTGGGAACCGAGAGCAAGGTGGACCTGCTCATCGTCGGGGATCTGAAGAAGGAAATGCTCGAGGCGCTTCTGCTCCAGGATCCGCATCTGAAAAATGTTCGGTATTCTATCTTCTCGGAGGCGGATTTCCTCTACCGCTTGAGCCTGAAAGACAAGTTTATCACGGAAATCGTGTCGGATCCCAGGCACATGATGGTGGTGAATAACCTTACGAAGGAGATGGAGGAGGCTAGGAAATAGGTAAGGAGAAGCTTCTTGGCTTCTTAGCTTCTTAGGGATGATGTTCCACATCTAATGACGCTCCTTGTCGCTTGCGCCTAAGAAGCTAACGAAGCTAAGAAGCTGAGAACCTAAGAAGCTAACGAAGCTAAATCGCTCCATAACGCTTTACAGCCCATATCCTCCCCTGTAGGCTTCCCCGGAATGACTTCACAATTGCTTCACGAATTGGCCAAAAAGCATATGCAAGATGTTCCGGACATCCGTCCGGGCTATACCGTGCGCGTACACGAGAAGATCCGGGAAGGGGACAAAGACCGCGTGCAGATCTTCGAAGGCCTCGTCATCTCCGTTCACAACGGCCACACGCCGACGGATGCCTCCTTTACCGTCCGCAGGATCGCCTCGGGTGTAGGGGTGGAGAAAGTGTTTCCGCTCCAAAGTCCTGTGATCTCCCGCATTGAAGTGAAGAAGATCGCCAAGGTGCGCCGTGCGAAGCTCTTCTTCCTCCGCGGCCGCGCCGGCAAGGCCGCCCGCCTCTCCGAGCGCTTCACGACGAGCGAAGAGTTTGGCGTTGCGGTTGCGGCTCCGGAAGCCAAGATCGAGGAAGTTGCCGGAGAAGAAGTGAAGGAAGAAGCGAAGACGGAGTAAGGTTGCGGAGATCGCGAAGATTGAAGTGTTTTTTTGTTGAGAAAAGAGAAGGAATCTATGGAGTGGAGTAGGGGCATTGCGCGCAATGCCCCTACGACCTTCGGGTATGCTTGTGCTATGCGATATCTTCTTCTCGGTAACTACGGCGTCGGCAATCTCGGCGATGAGATGCTTCGGGAATATTTCCTGCAGGCATATCCGGACGTCGCATGGACCGTGCTTTCCCCGCAGAAAGGAGATCTGCCCCGGTTGCCCTTCGGTCTGCGATCACTCTTCACTCCCTGGTGGAAAAGCCTCTCTGCGTTGCGGAAAAGCGAGGGCATCATCTTTGGGGGTGGCACTCTGTTTACCGATATCGAGTCCGTCAAAGCGCCGCTTCTTTGGGGGTGGCATGCACTGTGGGCATGGATGTTTCGCAAAAAAATCGTTCTCGCGTTCCAGGGGATCGGACCTTTCCGGACAAGAGTGGGGGAGTGGTGTGCTCAGTGGGTCGTCAAACGAGCGGAAGCGGTGATTGTGCGTGACAGGGAATCGTTGCGGCGTGCTCTGGCATGGAACAAAAATTGTATACAGAGTTTCGATCCGGTATTTTCCGTATTCCATAAGCAAAAAGATAATCATCGATCACAAAAATTGTTCATCGTGATTCCGCGGGCAAATTCGCCGGAATCCTTCCTCCAGTGGGTCACGGAATTGTACGGAAAGAGGAAGGGGGAATGGTCCGGCGCCCGGATCATTTCTTTAGAACCGGAGGCACCGGGAGAAAAAGAAGTCTGTGAAGAATTAAAGCGGTCCTTGGACGCCGAGCTCATCGCCCCCGGGTCTCCGACTGAGCTCGAGCATGCGCTTGCAGACGGGTCCTTTGTCGTCACGCAGCGTTATCATGGCGCGATTGCTGCTCTCGGTATGGATATCCCGTTTATCGCGGTTCCCCAGAGTCCAGGCGATAAACTGGCGGGAATCGGCTCTGTGCATCGCGACGAAGCGCAGAAACTTCTCAAAGAGGGGGAGGCTGCTCTGCGGGCAGCACTGCGCTCTTCATTTCCTTTTTGATGGAGACACCGATGCAAACGGCAGCCTTCTCCACCGTTTCCGTCCCGATGACTCGCTGAACAGAGCGGAGGTTTCGCAGGTGTTGGTGCGGGTGCTTGCGGTAATCAACCGGTAACAAGCAAGCGTAAGT
>JBBTVH010000176.1:0-5249 GCA_038063355.1 Patescibacteria group bacterium
CATGCAGAAGAGCACACGATCACTTCGCCTTGAGCAAAACACCCCAAAGGTCTGATTCTCAAGCTGCAAAAGCGTTACCGATCATTCTCATCACGGACAGCAATCGGTGACGCTTTCGGTGTGTAGGGGCATTGCGCGCAATGCCCCTACCTCCGCGGGGAAAACTCCGGTGTGTAGGGGCTTAGCGCGCTAAGCCCCTACCTGCCCGATAGAGATGGATGCATGAAACCTTCAAATTTCGGCTTATTTCTGCTATAATCGTTAGATTCACACAAACACGCTTCCACGGGCAAACTTCTCCTTTGAGCGCGCCGAGCGTCTGCTGCTTTTGACATTTCTCATCGGACGCATATCACTCCTCGTGCGGCGCTATGGCACCGTCATCGGCTACGACTCGGGCGCGCATATCGAGATGGTGCAGCGTCTCACCTGGGCAATGCCCGATACGCCCATCCGTGAGACGTTCTACGGCTATCATCCGCCGCTCGGGTTTTTGGTGCCTCGCCTTTTGCATCTCATCGGCTTCACTCCGGAGCACAGTATCCAAATCGTTTCGTTTGCGGCATCGCTCACTGCGTTTTTCCTTCTCCGTGCAACCTTAAAACACCTGCATCTTTTGTCGAAGCCTTCCGGCATCGCATTCTTGTACATCGCCTCGAGCATTCCTATCCAACTCTCCATTGCGACGAGTGTGAATCTTGATGTCATTGTTGTGGCGTTCGCCGCCGCGACGCTGTACGGAGCGGTGCGATTCCTGTGGCCGCATGCAGCGTTTTCCGATGCGCATCCCCAGTACATACTCCCGCTCAGATTCCATCACAGTGATCCACATCAGAAAAACAATTACTATGATACGACACTTGCCGTGCTTTGCTCGGTTACCGCAATCGCCTGCGCGGCGCTGACGAAATTTTCCGGCGTGCTTCTGCTTGCGCTCCTTCCGCTGGTGGCGCTGGCGCAACCCTTCCACCGGAAATGGTTCCAGCGCTGTGCGCTGGGAGCTACGGCCTGTGCGATGGCAATGGCGTTTGCGTTCCCATACTATTACGCCCGCTACTACATTCCCGAAGGAAAATTCTTCCCGCTCAATACAGAATGGACCGTGAAGGAAGAAACGGAACGGGCAATCGCAAAGCGCGATGAAGACCGGACGCAGTTCTTCAAAGATCTTTTTCATCTGCATCCCGCATACGCGGCAACGGATCCGGAGCACTCCGACGGCGAAATCAACCGTCTCTGGGACGCGTGGCGCGATTTCTGGATCCGCAACATGCGAACAGGGCAGTTGCGGTCCGATGCGGCCTTAAAAGTCGGCCTTCTCTACATGCACATTGCCCTCTGGCTTCTGCCGGCAGGCCTCCTGCTCTTTCTGCAACGAGTGCGGCGCAGAACATCATGGATCCGCCTGGGATGGGTGATTGTGGGATTTTCGCTGATCCAGGTTGCCGCGCTGGTGCAGTACATCTACCGCATCCCTTATGCAGGATACGGACCGGCCAAAGGTCTCTATATCCTGCCCTTTGCTTGGGGCATCGCGTACTTGATCGTCACGGCATTCCAAGATCAACGGCTACTGCCGCATCGTTTCCGCCCGTGGATCCCGATAATGCAGCGCGGCGCGATGGGGCTTGTAGCGCTGTTTGTGATTGTGAACCACGCGATACCGATGTATTAATTGTTCAATGGCTAAATGGCTCAATGGCTAGCAAGCCATTTTTTGCGATAGCTGCTTTCACACCTCCTCATCGCTTGCGAACCATTTAGCCATTTAGCCATTTAACCATTCCTCTCTTCTCTTTTCTGACTACTCTTTTCCCGATGTTCCGTATGTTCCGCCTTCCCCAGTCTCCCGCAACCCGCCAGAGCCTCCTGCTGCTTTGCCTGATCACCGCGATCGGACTCCTCACCTACGTCCAGCGCTACAGCCAGCCTGCCGCGTTTTTCTGGGACGAGAACTATCACATCGCAAGCGCGCAGAAGTATCAGCACAATATTTTCTTCATGGAGCAGCACCCGCCGCTGGGAAAGCTTCTTATCGCCGCCGGCGAGGGAATCCTCAACCGCAATCCCGTGGATGACCAGTTCATCGGCACGGACTACGGCACGGAACTTCCGCCCGGATTTTCGTTTACCGGCTACCGCTTCTTCCCCGTGCTGCTCGCATGGCTCACGGCATCGCTCCTCTTTTTGATTTTCTGGAAACTGACAAAATCCGACATCGCGGCGGCACTTCTGTCGTCACTGTATGTGTTTGATAACGCGCTGATCGTACACCTGCGGGGAGCGATGCTGGAGCCGATGCTGCTCTTTTTCTCTGCTCTCACCATCCTCGCGTTCCTGCTTCTCAAAGACGAACAGAATGACAAGCGCTTCGGATGGTGGAGCATCCTCTTTGGCGCGAGCCTCGGATGCGTACTCACGACAAAAGTGGTAGGGCTTGTGCTGATTCTTCTGATCCCCGCAGTGACGTGGATGCTCTGGCCCCGGAAAGATTTCCTCCTGCGCTTCGCGGGCATCGGCGCGGCGGCTTTTTTGATCACCTATATCGGCGTGTGGCAGACGCATTTTGCCCTAGGATCGACGATCAATCCGGCTCTCCCCGATCAGGGCTACTACCAGGCATCGCCGCAATACAAAGCGGTGCTCGGCGCGGGAAAAACCCGCTCGCTGCGGTGGTTTCCCGTGATGCTCCGCGACTCCCTCAAGTTCGTGGGGCACTACAACAACGGTGTTCCCCGTCTCGATCTCTGCAAAGCGGAGGAAAACGGCAGCCCGTGGTTTTTGTGGCCGATCGGCGGACGCACCATCAACTACCGGTGGGAGACTCCGGATGGCGGCCTTTACCAGTATCTTTATCTGCAGAGTAACCCGATCATCTGGTGGGTCTCGTTTGCCGGCGTGATCGCGGGAGTGGGACTCTTGCTTGCGTCGTTTGTGACAGACATGAAGACGCAGCTCCGAAACCGCCCGATGCTTCTTCTGTTCCTCGCGCTCTACTTCGGATACATGGGAGCGATTGCGCAGATCGACCGCGTGATGTACCTGTATCACTACTTCCTGCCGCTGCTCTTCAGCTTCTGCGTCCTTGCTGTGGTGATCATGGAAATCCGGCGCGTAGGACGGTGGGACATAACGAATAAACGTCGCTTGGGCGCGCTGCTCGCGCTTACGCTTCTGATCTTCGCTTCGTATGAATTCTACCGACCGCTGAGTAACTACGAACCGATCAGCGACGGGGCGTTCCGGAAGCGCGAACTGACGGAGTTGTGGGAACTGCACTGCGTGAACTGCGCGAAGACGAGTCCGTTTGTGGAGAAGCCCTGAGAACGCTGCCGATTCCGTACGCCTCATGTCCTCCTTCCGGTCATTACTGCACCGACACTCTCGGCAAGGCATGCGCTTCATCCTCTGCGGCGGTACGGGTGCCGTCATCGACCTGTCCACCCTCACATTTCTCGTGCGGAGTGGCTTCAACGAACATGCTGCATCCGCCGTTTCTTCCCTGCTCTCCGTCCTCTTCATCTTTCTCGCGAACAAGTACTTCACGTTCCGCAACAAGGAAAGAAACCATGCGGTGCAAGCCCTGAAATTCGCTCTGGTCTACGGTCTCGCTTATGTCTTTAACGTCTCCGTCACTTCCTTCCTCTTGGTACACGGCGTGCACTACTTCATGGCGAAAGTGTTCGCCATCGGCACCGTCGTCTTGTGGAACTACTCCCTCTCCCATGCCTTTATCTTTCGCAGCAGCATGCCACGATCCTGATCGTCCACCATGTCATACGGCTTCGCTTTTAAAAAGATAGGTATGAAATGTCGTGTAGCAGCACCAATAGCGGCGTAGCTACGCCGCTATTGTCGTATGCATCAAAAGAACTAGACCTGATGTTTTCATTGCGAAGCCGTATCAAGGTGTGCCTGAAACATCCTGGAAGTCATAGTCCACCAAGGAAATCACCGAAGTCCTCTTTCCTGTCTTCACCAGGGGAATGGAATCCACGAACTCGATGACGATGTTCATGGTTTCCCCCAGGAATTTCCGCAGCCCCAAGAGGATCTCCTGCTGTACTTCGGCGGAGAAACTCTCATTCTTGATAATCTTCACCGTGAGGGAGTTCCTGCCTGTCTGCATGATCTGATACTGTCGGAGGGCAAATTCATATTCCTTGAAATAATGGCTGAAAAACGTACCCGGGAGCCAGGCTCCGTTGGCGCCAAAGATGATCGCCTGCGCGCGCCCTTCGATCCTTCCCAGTTTCGGCATGCCCCTCCCGCAAGCGCACGGGCGGTCCTCCATCATCGTGGCCAGGTCGCCGATGAGATAGCGGATCAGCGGCACCGAGAAATTATTGAGATCGGTAATCACGATTTCCCCGATTTCGCCGGGCTTCGCTGGCCTGTTGTCCACCAGTACTTCCACGATATAACTTTCCGCCATCACGTGATGGCCGTCGTGCGCTTCGCATTCGTACGCGATGCCGGAGAATTCGCGGCTTCCGTATTTGTCGAAAACCTCGGTAGAGAACGTGCTCTGAATTTTTGCACGCACGTGGTCCGGCATCACTTGAGCTGAGCTCATGATGGCTTTGGGCCGTATGCCGGACTTCTTCGCCTGCTGCGAGTAGTGGGCGAGGAAATGAAACGATTCCGCGTATCCATCCATGAGCACCGGCCTGTGGCGCCTGATCCTCCTGAGGAAATCCTCGATGTTGTCTTCCCGGATTTCATAGGCGGGAATGAAAAGACGATTCATGAACCAGGCATCCGTCTTTTCGCGCACTACCTGAGAGAAGGACATACCGATGGTCTGGTGCCACAGCCGAACCTGGCGGTCCCCGAACTTCCAGCCGGTCCACTCGTATGCGCGAAGCGTGGAAGCCCAACGCATTTCGAGCTGCCTCTTCTCCGCATAGGTGACGAGCGGTTCGCCCGTGGATCCGCTCGTGCAAATCCTGACCATCTCTTTCTTGTTGTGGGTACCTGAAAAAAGGTCGAAATAGAGATTCTCGCGTAGCTGTTTCTTCGAAAGCATCGGCAACTTCCGCAGGTCATCGAGGGACGCGATGTCCTTCGGTTCCAGCCCGAGATTCTCCATCATCTGCCGGTAATACGGAACGTGACGATAGGCGTGCCGGATGAGGCGGCGCAATTTGAGTTCCTGCAGCTCCCGCATGTCTCGGGGGGATAGGTACTGGGACGAGCACAGCATCTGGTGATAGAACTTCGTGCGCCTCGTGATCATCCAGGCATGG
>JBBTVH010000177.1:0-994 GCA_038063355.1 Patescibacteria group bacterium
AGGTAGACCAGGTAGCTCCTGCCGGAGAGGAACACCAGATCAGGCGAATGCTTCCAGCGTGTGTACCCTACCAAGCCTTTCTATCTGAAAGAAATGCAAGAGAAAACTATGATTTTGCAGCGAGAGCGTTGCATGAGCTTAAAACACTGGGGAAGATTTCATTACAACATGCACAGAATAAAAATGCTGATGCATGGTCGCTCGTGTTTGCTTCTATCAGAGACGAAGTATATGCAGAGATAGCATGCGGTAACACGGTGTTTGAACTCAGTGAATTTGACGTTGCATTTGATGTGAGGATTGCCGAGTACAGATTGGGTTCTCGTTATACAAAGTGCAAAAAAACACCGGAGACGGTCTTCGGTGCAAGAGATACAACCACGAAAGCCGCGACAGAAGATCATGAAGAAGACGTATCTACAAAAGGTTTTACCAAGGCTGAGATCGCCCGAATACCACGCGAGGATAGAATACGATTAAACGATTTGTTCGGCAGAGTATCCGTAGCAGGGACCAGGTTGCGAGTATTCAGCAGTTTTACAGAAGCTGATGCAGCAATACTCTGTGATATCGCTCGCATTATTCTTACACATCAAGACACACTGGGTAGCCAATTTCGCGAACGGTTAGGGATGCCAGACCGGATCGTATGGAAAGTGATTCAGGATCATGAATTCAGTCTCCTCACGCAGCCTGAGGCAGATGCACTGCCTGCACTTGCGCAAAAACTTGCCGATCTTGACGCAATAAAAAGAAGTGAAGGAGGGGATTTTGAGCAGATGAGAATGGAAAGTGTGCCTCAGATGGTACTGTTGCGCCGGTTCCTACGACTGGCGCATGCACCGGACCATGCAGAGAGCTTGGAACGACTGCTCGAGGTTTTAGATATGGACGAAAGTGCATTGGCAGCAAAAGAATGGAAGACATTCCTTGGATTGAGTAACCACAATCTGGCACCAGAATTATTTGACCAGGAAGATGATGGTGCAGATGA
>JBBTVH010000177.1:1004-11184 GCA_038063355.1 Patescibacteria group bacterium
GGAGCTTTCCGAGCTCCTGGAAGAGCTGGCACTTTTGAAAGAACGGCAAAAGAAGCCAACGAAGAAAAAGGCAACGTTCTGATTTATAACAACCTACAATGGATCGTGATTATGGAAGATCGATATTCTACAGCAAAGGAAATATATCCAGCTGCATCACCACGAGGTGGCAACGGAGAAGCTCCGGCATTGGATGCGAAACAGCCGGAGGTGCGATGGGTATTAGAGGAACTGCACAAGTTTGGCAGGCTCCATACATTGAAACCTTCCGCGCTTTCTGCAGAGGACTTGCGAGAGGTTTGCGAAAGCATCAGAAAAGAAGTGTTCGCGGAGATAGAAACGGGCAATACAGTATTTGGAGCAGACGAATTGACGGTTGCTTTTGAATTGGAATTAAAAAAATACGGTTTGCATAAAGCGTATAAAAAAATGCTGGACGGTGCGGAGCCCCCACGGTCGACCTGGAATGTACACACTGATGCCAATGAAAACGGTAAAGAGGAAATAGACAAAGCTGTGGCAGGTTTTAGTAAAATGGAAGTGAAGAGGATTCCGAGGAGTGCGAGAGAAGCGATCAATCTGCGGTTCAGTCAGATGACGATACAAGGGCGGGCAAGAAGAAAGGCGCAGGACATATCCGAATCGGATGCAGCCTGTATCAGTGATATCGTACGAATCCTTCTCACGTACCAGGATGGCTTTGGACAACAGTTTCATGATCGTCTGGGACTTTCCGACGACATGATCTGGGCGCTTCTTCATGAGTATGACATCAGTGTCCTGGGTGCTGATGAACTCGAGGCTCTTGTACTCCTGACAGAAGAAGCAAATGGATTGGGTGCATTGAAGGAAAAACTGAACGATGATGCCTTAGAACTTCAAATACAATATTTACGGCATATGGTTTTGTATAGACGTCTCATAAGAATGGAGCATGCTCCAGATGCAGAGGCGCAATTACAAAAAGTAATGGATGCACTGGAGCTCTCAGAAAAAGAATATGCCAGTGCAGAGCATATGCATTTCGCTGGAATGAGTAATCATGACATCGCTCCGGATCTTTTCCCCTATGGGGAAGATGGCAATTCTTTATCAGAATTATTAGAAGAACTGCAAGGTATCCAAAAATCAAGTCTAGTACCTCAGGCCATAAGGAGTGAATTTGAAGGCATTGCAGATTTGTACCCTGAAGAGTTTGAGCATCTAACGGCTGCAACAGCACCTGCTCATGGGATACTTAATTGGTATCCAAAACCCACAGATACAGAACATTATCCTCCTTCAACAGGTATGCCCGGTAGTGAGGCTAAATTAGCGGACCTGGAGCGACGAGTAAGTCGGGGCCTACCACTTTGGCATCCAGAAGATAGACTGGATTATGAGTTTCTGGGTGTTGTCCGTCGAAATGAGATACCCAGAATTAGCTTCTCAAGGGACGAAGAAGAGGAAGAAGAGGAAGAAGCGGAGGACGAAGTGGGGGGCAAAGAAAAGGAGGACGAAGAAGCGGATGAACTGGCGGGAGAGGGAGAATAAGCGAACAAATACATTGACTATAAGAAATATCTTTACATAAAATGTCAATAGGATAGATTTAGTCTCTCAAAACACAGGAGTTTTGCAATGCAAAAGCCGAACAAAGACTGGTTGACATTGAACCTCAAAGGGTTTGGTGACGGCCAGGAGGACAACATGTGGTTCGCCATGATCCCGATAGAGGATTTGAAAGTTGACAAATCCTATCAGAGGGAAGAAAACGCTGTTGCCGAAGTTATCGGCGCGAATTTCAACCCACGAGCGTATGGAGTCGCGAGGGTAGCTTTACGAGATGATGAAAAGCTATACCTCATTGACGCACAGCAACGCACGAAGGGCGCTAAGATCGCAGGGAAAACAGTCGTTCCATGTGTCATTCACTACTTTAGCTCGAAAGAAGACGAGGCAAGACTGTTCCGGTTCCTGAACGAGTTTCGGGTGCCGGTGACAGTCATGGACTGCTTCAGAGCGTCATTGGTGGCAAAAGAGCATACTTTCTCTCGTTCGAGAGAAGAGCAAACTTTTCTAGTACTCAACAGGAAAAAGGAATGCCAGCTGAATATACTGACATTCATAAGGTTGTATGGATTGCAAATCCTTGGCATGCATTTTCTGTTAATATTTGGGTGAAGCCTGAAATGTTTAATGAAACAGAAAAAACATTTAATAAAATTGTCAGCTCAATACGTATTTCTCCCATTCAATATAATTGCATCTTTACTGTACTTAGTCATGAAATTACAAAGCATATAAAAAATTGCAAATATGGTTACGCATTTGATTTCAGCAATGTATTTGATTGGGTTGGATATGGTCTTGGTGAAAACATAGGTGAAATTGCTGGTCCACTTCGTGTAATTGATAGCCATCAGCATAAAGATGCAAGTATGCAGCTAGATATTGCAGTTTTAGATGTGGAAAATCGCGAGCTAACCAAGGAAATTATTGATGACATCAGAAAGCAAATAATGGGGAGACCGTGGCTTCGGGAGATAAATGATGATGTTGGAGCTGACTGGGGTTGTATTTTAGGTGACCCTTGCCCAAAATTTCAAGAAGCACACACTCAAACAAAGGTAGAATTTCGAAAAGTTGGTTCAGTACTTATTGCATTCATTTTTACACACACAAGTGAAGCCCAAAAACCGCTTGAAGTTTTTAATGGAATACTTGATTCACTTGAATTTGATCCTGTTCTTCTAGTTGAAAACCATACATTATTGGAATCTAAGAATGAGCAAAAAAGTAAAAGTACGTTTATAGGAACAAGTTCCAATTATTTTCAGAGTAATAATCAGAAAATGTATAACAGGGTTTGTCCTAGGGTTTTTCAGCGCTTCCTTGGCAATGACAAAATGATGACAAGGGTGAATGATCGCTTGAAGAGACGATTTGGCTTTGTTTGTACAAAATAGACTGAAATTGTAGGTATAGTTCAAACGTGCATCATAAGGGGTATTTTAAAAATGGCTAACAGAAGCCATATATTTACTGGGGCGATCGATGGGATTTGAACCCACGACCCTCTGGACCACAACCAGATGCTCTAACCAACTGAGCTACGATCGCCACAATGCGGAGATTGTAGCGATGGACACCCGTATGCACTATAAAAAATGAAGTTTCCGTTGGGACATAATCTATTTCTTTTTCACCGCAAAACGCAGGATTGCTGTGGCCACATCCATTCCCGTGGCGTTTGCAAACGCCTGGAATTCCGGACAACGGTTTACTTCAAGCAGGTAGTACCGCTTCCCAACGCGCGCGAGATCCACACCGCCGATGTCGATTTCGAGCGACGCGCAGATGTTCACCGCTTCCTTCATTACGCGCGCGGGCAATACGGCTTTCACGAACTTCGCGCCGGCTGCGTAGTTTGCGACAAGGGATCCTTGTTTTGGAATCTTGCGGATGGCGCCGAGCGCATGGTTGCCCACGCAAAAAACGCGGAATTCCTTGTCGATGGTGAGGAGCGGCTGCAGCAGCATGGGGCTGCGGTTTACGCGCAGAAAAGACTGGAGAGCTTTTTCTGCTTTGAAGATCCGGATTCCCTCCCCATGCCGGCCGAGCGCGGGTTTTATCAGTAGCGGAAAGGTCCATCCCTTCGGGCGGCGGACGGTTTCCCCCGGATCGAGAAAGAGCGTGGGGATTGGCAGAATCGACTTCGCAGTGAACGGCGGGACCGAGAGGCGCTTGTCGAGGTTGTCACGGATGCTGCGGAGGGAATCTGTGAAGGGCACCTTCCGCTCGGCTGCAACCTCCGTAAGCGCGATCATCGCCTCGCGAGCCCCGCGCGTGCGACGGAAGATAATTTTGCTGTTTTGAAATTGCTTCGAGATGTTTTTCCCCTTGTACCGCACGGCGGATTCTGTGCCTCGGCGCGTCACGCGAAGGTCGCCGGCATGCAGAAATGTCGCACGTATGTCGGCGTTCTTCGCCGCGGAGAGCAGCGCTTCCTCCTCCCATTTCTTGTCCGCGCCAATGATGAGGAGGGGCGCATGCGTCAGAGGGATGTGCGGAATTCCCCGTAGAACGCGTCGACAAATTCCTGAAGCAGCGCGCGCATTTCCTCGATTTTCCCATCCAGCGGCTCCAGCGTCGCATGGTCCATGTAGAGCGCCTGGTTGATTTCGATCTGCATGCCGGGGACGAAAGACCCCGGGATGCGGCGGCGGTGGCAGTGATGGGCGACGATGTATCCGCCGATATACGGAACATTCACACCCACCGTGTAATTGCGTTTTGTAAAGAAATCGCGCGCGAACACCATATGTTCGCGCGGGCTCGTGGAGAACCTGCGGTTTCCTAGGTTGAAGTCCGGACGCTTCACGCCCGCATCTCTCTTCACTTGCGGGCCCCGGGGAAGGTAGGAATGACAATCGAACAGGAACTTCACCTTGGGCATGAGCTTGTCGATCTGCGCATGGTACGGCGTGTGGTAGGCGGCCACGATGGCATCCATCAGCTTCTCGGAGGGAGGCTTTTTGTAGACGGGATTGCCGTAATATGTCGTGTTCACGGCGACGCCGTCGTTGCCCATGTCGTATTCCCTGGAAAAATCATCCGGTGCGCGGTTCACATCCACGCACATGCGGCAGATATTGCCGATGACTTTGTAGTAGCCCTCTAGGTCGTATAGGCGATCGGTAAAGAGATCGATGTTCCTGAGGAGTTCCTTGTCATCGATCTTCAGCATCCCCCGGAGCTCTTTCGGGACGAAAAGCGAAGCGTGCGGCACGGAGAGCAGAATGGGGCGTAAAGCGGTCATCGGTCAGGCTCATACTATCGCCTCTTCCACGGGTGAGGAACTTTTTCACTGCCGAACACTCAGCCACTCCACCGGTGCGTAGTCGTCCGTGAGGATCGGGTGCATCGCGAGATCTGCGGGATCGACTTTTACTTCTCTCTCACAGAGTGTAGAGAGAATCGGATCGGAACTTCGTTTGAATGAGGAAGAACAGGGATCGACACAGGCATCGCTTTTGCAGGCGATGAAGATGACGTTCTGGACTTCAAAGCCGCTGGGATTCTGGATCCCGTAGAAGCGGCCTTCCGGAAATACCGAGAGCAGCGTTTTCATTGCGGCGGGGAGGTACGTGGTTTTTGTGATGTCCGTAGAGCCGATGAAGTTGCCGATGAACATTCCATTGTCCGTCAGATGGTCATGCACCAGCGTGAAAAATTCCTGCGTGGTGAGGTGCGGGGGAATCGAATGCGTCGCTTGGTAGGCGTCGCCCATGATCAGATCATAGGGTTCGGAATCCCGAACGTGCGTCCGGCCGTCGGCGATGATCGAATGCACGCGCGGCGATGGTTCGAAGCGGAAAAAACGCGTCGCGATCTCCTCGAGGCCCGGTTCGATATCCACGACGTCCACGTCGGCATCGGGAGAGGATGCTGCAATCATACGGGGAATCACGAAGGCTCCGGCGCCGATCACAAGAGAACGCTTCGGGCCTTCGCGCCCTGTCCATGCTGCGGCGACCGGTCGGGTGTACTGAAACGCGAGATCGTCATTCTCGAGATGGATTCCGGAGGAGGCGTTGCGGTCCTGCCAGAGAATGCGAAGCGTGTGATCGGAGAATGCAACGTCTTGCACGGTGATTCTTTGGTAGACGCCGTCGGCCGCGTACACGGCCTCACTTTTTTCCGCTACGGAAAGCGCGCTCACTGCGAGAAGCAGGCACGAGACGAGGAGTCCGATGCCGCGGCCTTTGCGCATGTGTATCAGCATGATGAGCGCGCCGACCCCGAAGAGCGCGATGCCGATACATGCGATCAGCAGCTTGATCCCCAGAAGCGGAATGAGCATGAAGCCAGCGGCGATGCTGCCCGCGATGCTTCCAAGCGTGGACCAGAAGAAGATGTTTCCCGCGGCGCGCCCGGCGCTGTGGCCCGGAGCGAACCGGGCTTCGAGTGCCACGGCATAGGGCGAAAAGGTACCGAGGATGCCGCAGGGAACAACGAAGAGGAGTACCGAGCCGATGAGCGGTCCTGCGCCTGAAGAAAGCGATGGCCCCAGCACCGGAAGCACAAAGAGTGACAGCGGCCAGATAAGCAGTGTGGTCACTCCCGCAAGGACGAGGAGGATGCCGAGCGTTCTCCACGAGGGATGTTTATCGGCGAGGATACCGCCGAAGTAGTACCCGACGCTCAGTGCTCCGAGCGTGACGCCGAGGACGCTGCTTAAGGTGTAGAGCGAACTTCCGAAGTGCGGCGCGAGGATCCTTGTAGCAAGGATCTCAACGACTAAAACACAGGCGCCCGTGAAGGCGACAAGGGCACGAAGAAGAAGCGAAGACATGGGGGGACGCTATCGCAGTCCTGGAGACGTGTCTATGCCGCGATGTCTTTGGCAGGTAGTTACTAGTTACTAGTTTCTGGTTTCGTGTTGGGTTGCGGCTGCTTTTCGATGCTTTCGGCGCGGATAAATGCGACCGGGGCATCGTCGGGGCGTTGTTCGGGTTTCGTTGGAGCTTGCGGTGCGGGAGTTCCCGATTGCTTTGCTTCGACCTCGCGCTTGGCTTTGTTCTGGCGGTAGCGTTGGCGCTTTAACCGACGTCGTTCTCGTTCTTTATCGGACAACACTTTTTCCGCTGGGGATGAGGTTGCGGGTTGCGGGTTACTGGTTACGGATGCCAGTGGAGATTTGGGTACGGCAGATGTTACTGGAGAAGGCGCCGCTTTTACTGGAGTCGGTGAAGGGGGATTATCGGGAATTTTTTCTGCGGGTGCAGCGGGAGTCGGCTTGGGTGCAGACGGCGTCGTCGGAGCAGGAGCTGCGGGCGCCGGTTTTATTGCGATCGGTGCAGGCATCGGTGTCGCTACCACGTCGGGTTGAGGAGCCGGAGGTTGCAGCCATGCGGGGAGCGGTCCATCGGGACCCGAGGCCGGAGCTTGCGGCTTTGGAGTCACTTTCGGAGCCGGAACTGGAGCAGGAGCCGGTGCGGGGTCTGGAGCGGGAGCGGCAGGCTTTGGTGGGGGGGTCGGGGCAGGAGCAGCGGGTTTCGGTGCAGGTGTGGGAGCTGGTGCAGGTTCTGCCTTCTTCGGAGTCGGGTTCAGCCAGTCGGGTATGGAGGTATCGGAGAGAACCGGTGCCGGAGATGGTGTAGGAGCGGCTGTTTCTTTTGCGGGAGCGGGAGCAGGAGGAGGTGCCGGCTTTTTGGGCGCTTCCTCCACGATTTCGGGCAGACTCATCGGAGCGATCTCCGTTCCCTCCTTGCCGATGGTCATTTTCTTGTCGGCTTCCTCGAGGCGGTCGGCGAGGGATTTCCCTTGCCGCAGTTTCAGGAACGCAAACGTCGCAGCGCCACCGATGGCGGCGGCGACAGCGAGAAACAGAAGAATCTTGATGACGAGTCCCATGATTCTCGATGTCCTGCCGGGCTCGGGCGTGGGTTCTTCCTCCGGGGGCGTTTTCGGATCGATTGGCGCGGCATCAGCGCTTCCGCGCACGAGGATCGATTGCCGCAGGTCGCGGATGTCGATGCCGTTGCGAAGGTCCTTGAGCCGTACGCGAACGACATAGGTTCCCGAAGAACCGTAGGAGTGGACGGGCGCAAGGTGCATGCTCTGAGTGCCGTCTCCGAAATCCCATAACGGCAGCACGGGAGTATTGGGCGGGGGATCCTCTTGCATCCGCAGATGCACGGAACCGTTCTCCTGTTCGGTGTATTCGATGCCTCCCGTCTGGGTCGGCGGTTCCTCTCTCGGCATGGGCGTCTGCGTGTCTCCGATGCGTACGGTGAACTGCTGGGTGAAGGTGGAGCCGTCCGCGATTTGTCCGGTGAGTGAAAAGGTCTTCGGAGGCTCTCCTGTGATCCACAGGAAGAGCGGCAGGGCGTCGGTGCCGAGGAACGTATCGGCGCTGCTATGGTCATTATCCGCGGTTCCGTCCCCGTCCTCGTCCACGTTCACGTCCGCGTCTACGGCAAGGGCGCTTACGATCCCCTGCGGCGGAATGATCTTCACGAGCCGCTGCGTTTCGCTGAGACCGATCATCCCCGAGACATGGGGCGGCACGGTGGTGACGCTCGTGAGAGCGGGTTCAGGGGCAAGATCCTCCTTCACCGAGATGACAAATGAGCGGCGGATGCTTTTGCCTTCGGCCCGCTCGCCTGCCGGGCGGGCAGGCACCACTTCCGCGCTCAGAAGATATTTCCCGGGCTGCGAGAAGCGCGTGCGCAGGGCGCGTCCGCGTCCCGCCTGCAAAAACGTCCGGTCGAGCGAAAGAACCCACGCGTACTGGGTACCGGGGGTGCCTTCCTGTGCGAGGATCTCAAAGACCGATCCAAGCGGCAGCGTCACCTCCTCGGCCTGCGGCTGCTGGGCCTGTGTCAGTTCGATGCCAACGGCGATACCCGTGACGAGAATCGCGAGGGCCGTCATCTGCCAGAAGGAGGGGATACGGCCGGGCATACTGAGAGTTAGTTAAAAGATAGCCGCGACGAAGCGGACGATGGCGGACGCGAGGATGATGACGACGAGCCCGACGATGGCGTAGATGATGGTCTTCTTGGCCGTGTCCTTCCTTCCTTCGTCGCCCATGCTCAGAATCAGCATGATGCCCGCGATCACGATGGCCGCAACGGCGAGCAGACCGGCGAAATTGATGAAAAACAACAGGATTTTCAGGATGCTGTCGCGCAAATCTCCAGGCAGGGACGGGCCATTGATACTCTGGAAGAATTCGACGATGACATTGGCCAGAGTGATGATGATGATGCCGACCGCCGTGTAGAGAATGATCTTGCGTGCGGTTTCCTTGGAGGTTTCACTGCCGAGTCCTAGGATCAGGTAGAAGCCCGCGATGATAATGACCGCGACCGCGAGGATGCCGACGTAGCTGGTGGCGATATCGAGAACGTCCTGGATGATCCTGATGAACGCGCTCGTGCTTGTTCCGGTCGTGAGATCGTTGAAGAAGTTTACGATGGTGACCGCGAGGTTGATGATGGCGATGCCGACGGCCGTGTAGAGGATGATTTTCTTTGCCGTCTCCTTCGAGCTGTCGCTGCCGAGGCCCAGGATCAGATAGAAACCCGCAATGATGATGACCGCGAGCGCGACGATGTTCACGTAGTTGCGGGCGGTGTTGATGATGTTGTTGATGATGACGTCCGGGAGTGCCGTAGAAATGCCCGGAATGTTCGTTGCCGCAACACCCGCGCCCGTATCGATGCCGCCGCAGCTGCCGCCGGGGCAGAAGACCGAGGCGTTGGCAAGCGTCAGGACACTGAGTCCCAGTAGGATCGCGCACATGGTGGCGACCGTGTTGATCCGCTGCGTTGTTCGACGGATCTTGTGTGTAGTACGGAGGAGTGAAAGCATCATAGTATGATAGCAGAAAGAGGCGTTTTGGACAATCGTGGCAAGGAAGGCAGGAAGGGGAAGAAAGGCAGGAAAGGCAAAACCTTCCTGCCTTTTCTCCCTTTCCTCCCCTACTGCGTTTCTGCCTTTCCTCGCTTTCCTGCCCTATACTTTTGCTATGCGCCCCAAACGCCCATCCGCCATCCTGAAGGCCTCAGAAACCCCAGCGTTTCTGGTGAGCAATCTCGTCAATATCCGCTTTCTGACGGGTATATCTCTCAGTTCAGGCATCCTTCTCATCGACAAAAACGGCATGACGCTTTTTACCGATGGTCGCTATCTCGAAACAGCGGCGCATGCAGTTCATCGGGGGGTGTCTGTGCGGGATACGGCAACTCTCGGAGATGCGATGAAGAAGGTGCGGAGCTGCGGCATTGAGGATACAGACCTCTCTCTTGATCGATACCGCCGATGGAAGAGCAAATTCAAGAACACAAAATTTATTCACACATCCGGCGTGGTCGAAGAGTTCCGGCGCGCGAAAGACAAAGACGAAGTTCTGAAATTCCGCCGTGCGCAGCGCATCACCCGCGAGATGATCCGCAGAGTTCCGTCGCTCCTGAGGCGCCCCATCCGCGAAACCGATCTCGCGTGGCAGCTGCAGCTCTGGGCACGGGAACTTGGAGCGCAGGGGATGGCGTTCGATCCTATTGTCGCGTTCGGAACGAACACCAGCCGTCCCCATCACCGTCCGGGGTCGCGCATCCTCAAAAAAGGCCACATCGTGCAGATCGATTGCGGGGCCCGGTACAGCGGATACTGCGCCGATCAGAGTGCG
>JBBTVH010000178.1:0-2029 GCA_038063355.1 Patescibacteria group bacterium
CGCGCCTTGGCAAATACATCGGCCACACGTTCACCGTGAAGATCATCACGATGGATGAAGCGGCTGGCAAAATCGTCGTCTCCGAACGCGAGGCCATGGCCGAGGAGCGTGCGAAGGCACTCGAACACCTGAAAAACGGCGACACGAAGGAAGGCATCATCTCCGGCATCGTGAAGTTCGGACTCTTCGTGACCTTCGAAGGCCTTGAAGGACTCGTCCATATCTCCGAGATCGCCTGGGGCCATGTGAAAAATCCTTCCGAGCATGCCGCCGTGGGTGACCGCGTAAAGGTGAAGATCATCGGCGTGGAAGGAGACAAGCTCAGCCTTTCGATCAAGCAGCTCACGGCCGACCCATGGGAGGCCATCGCCGAACGCTATCCGGTGGGAAAGAGAGTCAGCGGCAACGTCGTACGTTTCGCGGACTACGGCGCGTTCCTCCAGCTCGAGAAGGACATCAGCGGCCTCGTACACCTCACGGAAATCGCCCACCACAAAGTCGCAGACCCCGCCCAGGCCCTCAAAATCGGCCAGAAGGTAGAGGCCCAGGTGATCAACATCGACGTCGACGAACGCCGCATCGGCCTCTCGATTAAGGCGATCCTCCCCATCGACAAAGAAACCCTCGAGCGCATCAAGAAGGAGCGCGAGGAAGAGGAGGCGAAGGCGAAGGAAGAAAAGGCAGGAAAGGCAGGAAAGGCAGAAACGGCAACTCAGCCGCACCCCTCCGCGGGTGCGGACACGAAGCCGCAGGTGTCCTCACCCGCGGGCTTCGTCGCCAGCAAGACCGGCAAGAAGTACTACCCGGCAGGTTCCGCCGCAGGCGACAAGATCAAGGAAGAAAACCGCATCGACTTCAAGACGGAAGAGGATGCAGTGAAGGCGGGATACAGCGCTTGAAGAAGGTAGAAATGGCAGGAAGGGCAGGAAGGTTTCCTGCCTTTTCTGCCTTTCCTCACGTTCCTGCCTTCAACCTCTCCTCGCTCAAAAAGTGCAAATGCATATACATCACCTCCTGCCCCCCGCCCTTCCCTACATGAAAGGTTAATCTGTAGCCCGTGATCCCCTGCTCTCTGGCGAACTTCTGCGCTTTGAGAATGAGCATGCCGGGGATATGCGCGCTCTCGTGTGTCACATCAACGATAGATGCCATAAAGTGCTTCGGGATGAAGAGTAAATGCGTTGTCGCTTTCGGATGGATGTCTTTGAATGCAAGAACTTCGTCGTCTTCGTAGACCACGCTCGCCGGAATCTCTTTCGCGAGGATTTTGTGGAAGATGGTTGGCATGCCAAGAGTATAGACCATTGAATTCTCGGATCTGCAGGCTATATCCGACTTGGCGCCTGCCAGTGTGAATATGCATGCTTCTGATCATTATACAATGATTTCAATATTTTGTGAATAACAAGCCAAATTGACAATTTATGCGAAAAAAGAGACAATATATAAGTAATGGCAAATACCAGTTCCGCACCTGAATCCGGCAAGGCCCTCTCCAGGGGAGCCGAGTCTGCTCCCGCGCTTATTGTGACGCAGCCGCCTAAAGTGGAAATGCTTTTGGATGCGCTCGCGGCGATCGACAAGATCAGTGAACGCGTCGGCGAAGACCGCTCTGCAGACATGGGAGGCGGTGGAGGCGCGATGGCGAAGAAAGGCGATGACACGTCCGCCGCGGCAACCGCGCGCAACCAGAAGATCGCCAATCTTCCCGCACAGGAAGTGATGCGCTTGGAACTGCAGAAGCAGATCGAGAAGGAAGTCGCCGAGCTCCACACGGAAGTGAAGAAAGCGAAGAAGCGCCTTACACGTCCCGGCGCCGCCTACAAGCTCAACACGCTCTATGGTCGCATCCGCAAATTGAACTCGCTCATCGCAGAACTCTTCGACGCGGCGTACGACGTGGTGAAGAGGCTGTTTATTAAGGTGGTGATTGATAGACAAAAAGTGCTGTAGACGATTTACGATTTACTATTTCAAATTTACGATTTGCAGCCGCATGCAGCAAATCGCAAATCATCAATCGTAAATC
>JBBTVH010000179.1:0-3793 GCA_038063355.1 Patescibacteria group bacterium
GAACTTTTATCATCGGCCGTGTGATCTGACGGGACAAAATATGCTCTCCATCTATTCTCCGGATAAGCCGTATACCGTCTATGAGCAAAGTGTCTGGTGGAGCGACCGGTTTGATCCGCTCGCGTACGGGAGAGACTTCGATTTCAGCCGGCCGTTTTTCGAGCAATGGCAGGAACTCAGTCTGGCCGTACCCCGGGCATCCATCCATAACGCCAAAAGCGAGAATAGTGAATATACGAATTATTCCAGCGAGAATAAAAATTGCTATATCGCGATCGGTTCGTCATTCAACGAAGACACGCTCTATAGCTACCGCGCATCGCACTGCAAAAGCATCTGCGATTGCTACGATCCGTACGAATGCGAGCTCTGCTACGAGGTCAGCTTTTCCAAGCAGCTCTACAACTGTCATTACTGCATGCAATGTCACAACTCGAGCGGGCTCACGCACTGTTCGTACTGCATCGGATGCCAGGATTGCTTCGGATGTGTGAACTTGCGCAATAAGAAGTATCACATTTTCAATGAAGCCTACGACCAGGAAACGTATACAACAAAAATGATCGAACTGCTGACCGACATGCCTGGTGCAGTCGCTCAGTACGAAGCATTTCGTATGTCACAACCACACCGCGCCGTGGACAGCATCAATTGCGAGGCATGCAGCGGCGATCATCTCATCAACTGCAAGAACTGCCGGGATGTTTTTGTTCTCAAGGACTCCGAAGAGTGCCGCTACTGTGCATTCTGCGAAGGGAACCGGTTCTGCATGGATGCGAACTTCAGCAACGTCGGCGAATTACAGTTCAATAGCACGAACCTCGTGAAAAATTACCATGTTCTCTTCGCCAATCTGGCGTGGTACAACAACACCTGCACCTACATCACCAGCTGTTTCAACAGTGAAAACCTCTTCGGATGCATTGGGATGAAGAAGCACGCGTACTGCATCTTCAACAAACAGTTTACAAAGGAAGAATATGAAGATTTGGTTCCCCGCATCATCGCGCACATGCAGAAGACGGGGGAGTGGGCTCAGTACTATCCTCCGAAATATTCTCCCTTCGGCTTTAATGAAACAGCTGCGAACGTGGAGCATCCTTTGGATCGAGCCGCGGTTTTGGAAAGAGGGTGGAAATGGCATGAGGAAAAAGAATTGCCCCCGCAGAAGGTAGGAACGCACCACCGCATATTGCAGAGCATTGCGAATGTTGCCGATGACATCACCAATCTCATCCTGCAATGCTCGGTCACCGGAAAGCCTTTTAAGATCATTCCCCAGGAATTGAAGTTTTACCGTGATGTGGGAGTGCCCATTCCAAACAAATGTCCCGATCAGCGGCACAAAGAGCGGATGGAGCTTCGAAACCCCCGTAAGCTCTGGAGCAGAACGTGCGGCAAGTGCGGGAAGGGGATGAAAACGACGTATTCTCCCGAGCGACCAGAAATCGTATTTTGTGAAGAGTGCTATCTAAAGGCGGTCTATTAAGGAGTATCTTGTAAACAAAAGCATTGCATTTTGCATATGTTTTGTATACAATTAAATACACTATGGCGACAAAAAGCGTACAAGTACGGCTTGATGCGGATCTGAAGAAGCGGGTGGAACATGTGCTCAACGAGATCGGAGTCGATGTGCCGACAGCCGTGCGTATTTTTTTCACGAAGGTCGCTGCAACGGGGGGAATTCCATTCCTCCTGCAAACCGAAGAGGAGGATCACTACACGCCGATACAACTCAGGGCTTTCGACCGGCTGGCGGCAGAGGCCAGAAATGAGAAGCTGTCTGGACCATTCTCTACCGTGGAAGAACTGCTGGCAGACTTGAATAAATAATATGAAAGTCTTTTATGCCAAATCGTTCTATCGGGCATATCGGAAATTGCAAATTCAGAATCAGCAGCGCGCAAGTGCTGCCTTAAAGATTTTTCTGAAGGACCCTTTCGATACACGATTACAGAACCATAAACTTGCCGGCTCAAAATACGGTCTGCGAGCCATTTCCGCCGGATACGATTTGCGCATCCTCTATGAGGAAAGAGGCGGTCACGCGGTTGTATTGATGATCACCGTCGGAACGCATGGCGAGGTATACTAGGAGGCCAATGCATGGTTCGATGAAGCTCACCACAGGGAAGACATGCAGCAACGGCTGGTGCAAAGCGTCCTTTGAAGTAATGGAGGATGATCTGGCGTTCTACGACAAGGCTTCACCCATCTATCAGGGTAAGAAAGAATTGATACCTCCTCCGACACTCTGTCCGGAATGCCGCAATCGGCGGCGCATGGCATGGAGAAACGAGCGCAATCTCTATGCCCGTTCGTGTGAGCTTTGCAAAAAGCCAAAGGTCTCAGTATTTCCAACGGATTCTTCCATGCATACGTATTGTCGCGATTGTCTGTACAGCGACGGGTGGGATCCTATGGCGTATGGAAAACAGTACGATTTCTCACGGGATTTCCATGCAAACTTTCTGGGATTACTCAGGGAAACACCCGTCATGATGCTCTTTCAGTCAGGTATCAATGAAAATTGCGACTACATCAACTTTGCGGGGACGGAATGCAGGAACTGCTATCTCATTTTCAACAGCGGCCGCGACGAGGATTGCTACTACTCGCGCGGTCTCATTGAATCAAAGGATTGTATGGACATGCTGATCTGCAGCGGCGATCAACTGTGCTACGAGTGCGTGAATTGCAGCGAGAGCTACCGCCTGCTTTTTTCACAAAATTCCGCGCAGTGCCAGGATTCCGCGTTCCTCTTCAATTGCCGGAGATGCCGTCACTGCTTCGGCTGTACAAATCTCGTTCAGAAGGAATATTACCTCTTCAACAAACCGTGCACGCCCGAAGAGTATCAGGCCGCAATGGCGCAACTGAATTCCTCGGCATGTATCGCGCGTTCTGCGGAGCAACTGCAGGAAGCGCGCCTGTCGTGCATCCATCGGGCGACCAATAACATCCAGGCGGAAGATTGCACGGGCGACTATCTTTTTTCCTGCAAGAATTGCAAAGACAGCCACGAAGCAAAGGGTGCGGAAGACTGTAAGTGGCTGATGTGTGCCAAGCTCTGCAAAGACTCTTACGATCTTTTCGGTTTTGCCTATGATTCCGAATTGCTCTATGAAAACGTGGGCGTGGGCATGAGTGTCTTTGCCGGCTTTTCCTTCAGTTCAAGCGCGATAGTAAATTCGTATTTCTGTTTCTATTGCGAGAATGTTCAGAATTGCTTCGCGTGCGTGAGCCTGCACCACAAAAAATACTGCATCCTCAATATACAATATTCCCAGGAGGAGTATGAGGCTCTCGTGCCCAAGATCATCGCGGCGATGCGTAAAAACGGCCAGTGGGGTGAATATCTTCCTGCGTCCGAGAGCACATTCCGTTATAACGAAACCGTGGCGCAGGAATATCTTCCTCTTTCCGAAGAGGAAGTGCGCAAGAGAGGATGGCGATGGAAAGCCGATGACGCCGCTGCACCGCCCGCGACCAGGATTATTCCCGCAGCGCAGCTCCCCGATGGCATTGATGCTATTCCCGATGACATTCTGAACTGGGCCATCACCTGCGAAGTAACCGGCAAGCCCTTCAAGGTGATAAAGCAAGAACTGGATTTCTACAGGAAGATGCGATTGCCCGTGCCACATCTGCATCCCGATGAGAGGCATAAAAGAAGGATGGCGCTCAAAAATCCCATGAAGCTGTGGCAGCGCGAATGCGGAAAGTGCGGAAAAGGCATGCAGACAACGTATTCTCCAGATCGAAAAGAGACCGTCTATTGCGAGGAGTG
>JBBTVH010000180.1:0-2797 GCA_038063355.1 Patescibacteria group bacterium
CAGCCTGACCCTAGACCTCTACGGTACGGGAAGCTCTTCCGACGACTCGCCCGTGCGGGTGATGCCTCCGGAACTAAGGATGGATCCCACAAGCACTTTCTGCGCCGTCACGGGCGGCCGTGAAGAACTTGACCGGTACTGGGGGTTCCGCGTCGGTTGGGAGCACTACCTGACGCTCCCCTGGAGATCTGTCTTGAACCTCGACAGCGCCGGGTATTACGTCACGACCATGCCCGCGCTGCTTTTGTTCCCGCTGCTTCTGTTGCTCCCGTACTTCTGGACACGGCGGGGACGATGGCTTCGCTGGATGACCATCGGCACGCTTGTCATCCTCCTCGAATGGATGTTTATGGCCAATGGCATCCCGTGGTACGGCATCGGGGTATTCCTGGGGCTCGCACTCGGCCTTGAAGCGTTCATCGCGCGCGCCCCGGATGCGTTCAGCAGATCGCTTGCCGGCGGGCTCATCGCCGTGGCGCTCTTCAGCAACTTCGCGCATCGTTTCTGGCAGTTCGAGCAACAGCGCAATCTCTTTGAGTATCCGGTCGGCCGCGCGTCGGCCGAGGTGATGCGCGAACGCACGATTCCACACTATGACGACATCGCGGAGATTGCCGTGGAGCTCGCCCGGACGCAGACCGAGCGTCCGTACATGTACCGCGTGGGCACGTTCATCCCGTACTTCATCCCCCGAAACCTCGAAGTGATTGGCATCGCAGATCACCAACTCGATATTTTCAACTGCCTCTACCAGGAACGCGACAGCGAGCTTACGACAAAGCGCCTCAAGGCCCTCGGGTTCAGCAGCATCATCTTCGATACGAACACCGCTACTATCGAGCGTGACAGCAATGGTTCGCTCCATAAGAAGGTGCAGGCGCTCATCGATTATCTCAATGATCCCAAGTCCGGTTTGCAGGTCATTATCAATGACCAGGATGGGGGAGTGGCGTATCTTTTGATTCCATGAAGACCCTCGCCGTCATTCCCGCGTACAACGAAGCCACCCGCATTGCCGAGGTGGTCAACCAGGCTAAGCCGTACGTGGACAGCGTCATTGTCGTCGATGACGGGTCTTCCGATGATACGGCGGAGCAGGCGCGTAAGGCAGGGGCCATCATCGTGGAGCATGTGGAAAACTGTGGGCCGGGTGCCGCCACGATGACGGGCATCCAGGCCGCGCGCGCGCTCGGGGCGCAGGCGCTTATTACACTCGACGCCGACGGGCAGCACGACCCGCAAGATATTCCGTCGCTCCTGTCGCCCGTGCAGGCCGGCAAAGCCGACATCGTCTTCGCAAACCGTTTTGGGCAAAGGAACCGCATCCCCATGATCCGCCGCGTCTTCAACGGCATCGGAAACTTCGTCACCTTCGCGGCCACCGGCCGCTGGGTCAAAGACAGCCAGTGCGGTTTCAAAGTGTTCGGTGCGCGGGCGCTCAAAGACGTAGACCTGCGGATGAGCGGATTCGAATTCTGCACGGAGATCGTCCGCGAATCGGTGCAGCATCGCTGGCGGATCGCCGAAGTTCCCATCAAAGTGATCTACTCCGAGTACACGCTGGCGAAGGGCCAGTCCTTCGCTCACGGCGTGAAAACGGCACTCAAGATTCTGATGCGTTCCTTCCTCCGCTAATCTGTGATCGTGACCCCCTACCAAATCATCGCGCCGCTCATCGCCCTCGTGGCGATCATGTATGCCTGGAACCTCGTTATGCGTCATAGAAAAACGCTGTGGGAGGCTACCCTCTGGACCCTTTTCTGGGGTGCCATCGCCTACATCGCCATCGAGCCCAACTCCATCGACTACATCACCATTGCCACGGGAATCCACGACCGAGAGAACGCGGTGCTTGTCACCTTCCTCGGCATCCTCTTCTTCATCGTCTTCTACCTCGTTATGCGACTGGAGTACCTGGAGCAGCGCCAGACCAGGCTGATCCGCAAAATAGCACTCAAGCAAAGCGCCCAGGAGAATGAAAAGGAGTAAAAATTGCTGTATTGTTGAATTGCTCAATTGTTGGAATAGCAATATAATACGGCTTCGCATTCAAATCGTTAGGAATCACTCATCAGTAGTGATTAGCTTACTATTGCCTCATGCTACGCCGCTATTACTCTCGTTTTAATTGCAGTTTGGTGTAACCATTGAACAATTCAGCAATTTTTTCCATGAAAATCATCCTCCTGATATCCCCCTACTGGAAAGAAGACCATCGCTGGATGGTCAGTTCGGTGAAGCTCAGCGAGCTTTGGCAAAAGATCGGCTACCGGGTGGTCGTTGTTTGTATGGGCGGAGAAAGGGCGCAAGGGCCAACCCTTCGACAAAGCTCAGGACAGGGGGCACAAGGGCGCAACATCGAGAAGGTAAGCGAAACTTTGGAAATTCATCGTTTTCCAGATTTTTTCATTCCGGATCCCTGGAATTATGGCATTGCCTTCGGATTTTCGCGGTACGTCAGAAAACTGGAGAGACAAATCAAACCCGATGTCGTTGTCGTGAATAAGCTTTTGTTCTGGTCATCGCTCTCTACGATCGCGCTGCGTCTTCGGGGCGTGTATGTCATCCAGCTTACCGATGCCCTCGTAGGGATGACCTGGTGGCCGCGGGGATGTATTCCCAAGGTTTGCGCGGCAATCTACGCGTGGACGCTTGGATGGATAGAGCTGCTTTGTGCGGAGCGCGTGGTGTTCTTCCATCCGCAGCCGGAAAGGCTTCTCAAGCGATTGGGGATCGCGGGGAAGAGCAAGGTGATTCCGACGGGGATAGACCCGGCCAAATTCGGAATTCGGAATTC
>JBBTVH010000181.1:0-2232 GCA_038063355.1 Patescibacteria group bacterium
GTGCCCGAAGACCGGTACTTCGTCGCCGTGGAAAGCCCGCACCCGGCAGGCTTTGAAGGCATCGACTTCGCTCTGAAGACCTCGCAACAGCATCTGGAGGATGAGATCAAGGACGATGATGACCCATATTGGTGGTGGGATAGTTCGTGGTACTTCAACCACAAGGAATTCCGCGACGACCAGGTCTTCCTCTTCGCTGACGAGTTACCTTCGGGCGTCTACACCTACGAGTATCTCGCCAGGGCTACGCTCCCTGGCACCTTCCTCTGGCGCCCCGCCCGTGCGTACGAAATGTACTTCCCGGAGGTGTTTGGGAATACGGAAAGTGCGGTGATGGAGATTTCAGATGCGAAAGAATAACCGAATGATAGTGAATGGTGGATGGTGGATAGTAATGCACTCACGATTCACCATTCACCATCCACCATTCACTATCAGCAATGCCATCTCGAAAAATTCTTATTTGGCTTCTCGGTCTTGCAGGATTGTTTTTGGTGATCTTGATCCTCTGGCCGCTGCCGAAATCTATCACCGCGCCCCCTCCCCGCTCCCCCATCTCCGTCCTCGATCGCAACGGAAAACTCCTGTATGAAGCCCGGCAAGAGGATTACGGATCGCAGAAGCTGATCATCTACGACGACATTCCCCTTCCGGTGATCGACGCATTGATTTCCGTGGAAGATCGATCGTTTTTCAGCCATCACGGCGTCAGCATCCGCGGCATTACGCGGGCGATGATCCAAAATATTCGTGAAGGTCGCGTGATATCCGGCGGCTCGACCCTCACCCAGCAACTCGTCCGCATCCGGCTCAATCCCGAGAGACGATCAGTGCCCTACAAACTCCGCGAGATGCTCCTCGCAGTCAAAGTTGACCTGCGGTATTCCAAAGAAGAGATCCTAGAGCAGTATTTGTCTTCCGTGTATTTCGGGCATCAGGCCTATGGCCTGCAAAGCGCATCCCATACGTACTTCGGAAAAGACCACCGCGAGCTTTCGCTCGGCGAGATCGCGCTTCTCATCGGCGTGATCCAGTCCCCTGTCGCCCTCGATCCCTTTGAAAATCTCGATGGCGCACTCGCGCGCAGAAAAATCGTCTTGAACGCGATGGAAGACACAGGGAAAGCGTCGAAAGAAGATACCCACCGTGCTTCGGAGGAGACCGTACGCATCACGCCCGACCGCGTTGCCATCGAAGCGCCGCATTTTTCCCTCTGGGTGCTGGGTGCCGGAGACGCTCAACCCGGCACGGCACTTCGAACGACGCTCGATCTGGATCTGCAGCATGAAATCGAAGCAATCGTGGCGCGCAAACTGGAGGAGTTGAAAGAAAAGAATGCTACATCGGCTGCAGTGGTCGTTCTGGATGCACACAATGGAGACATTCTCGCGATGGTGGGATCCGCGAATTACTTCGATACGGAGCATGACGGTGCGGTGAACGTCGCTCTGTCCGCGCGCCAGCCGGGCTCCTCTCTGAAGCCCTTCACCTACGCGCTTGCAATGACACGAGGGGCCACGGCAGCGACAACCGTGGCCGATACCGAAGTGCAGCTCCTCACGGAGGAAGGAAATCCCTATACCCCCAGGAACTATGACTACGATCTTCATGGCCTCGTGCGCTACCGCGAAGCGCTCGCCAATTCCTACAACATTGCCGCAGTGAAGGTGCTCGAAAAACTCGGCGTGCAGCCGCTCCTAGAATTTCTCCGCGCTGCAGGCATCACCACGTTGACGAAGGAACCGGAATTCTACGGCCTCGCCCTCACGCTTGGCAGCGGCGAAGTGCGGCTTCTCGAACTTGCGGAAGCGTATGGCATCTTTGCACGCGGGGGAACCACGCTCCATGCACGGGCGCTTCTCGATGAACCCGTACAGCAAAGCGATGAAATCCTCGATCCGCGCATCGCCTGGATCATCACCGATATTTTGAGCGATCCGACTGCGCGTCTTCCGGAATTCGTGGAAGACACGCCTCTCTCTGTGCCTCCGCACCGCGTCGCTGCAAAGACAGGAACGACCAGAAATGCCCGCGATAACTGTGTGCTCGGCTACACGCCGGATCGCATCGTTGGCGTGTGGGTGGGAAACGCGAATAACTCTCCGATGAAAGGAACTTCCGGCGTCACGGGTGCCGGCCCTATCTTCCACGACGTCATGGCAGTCGCTCTAGAATCGATCTCCCCACTCCCCACATCCCCACATCCCGAATCCCCACATCCCCAATCCCCAA
>JBBTVH010000182.1:0-1073 GCA_038063355.1 Patescibacteria group bacterium
TTCACGCGGCGGTATCGCTTGCGGCGGCGCTGCTTCACCACGCGGATCTTGTCGACGCGTGTGTGCTCCAAAACATTCGCTTCGACGGATGCACCCGCAACCGTCGGCGTACCGACCGTCACCGCGGAGTCCTTCGAAAGCAGCAAGACCTGGTCGAATACGACCTTCGCTCCCGTTTCCTCTTTAAGGCGCGGGATGCGGATTTTCTGCCCCTCCGAAACCCTCTCCTGAAAGCCTTTCATGTCGACAACGGCAAACATTCCGAAAGAGTGTATTGGCCCAGAGAGGGCGTTGCAAGCGATTCTCGCAGACTTTACCACTCGAAATTCAGCGGCGTGATGCCGCGCGCCGTCAGCTCATAGCGCTGCATCTGCAGATCCAAATAGGTGTTTTCCATGTCCTGACGGACGTCATAGAGAGAAATCATCCGGTCTTTCTGGGCACTGAGGAGATCGCGCTTCTGGTTGAGGTCATCGATGCGAACTTCGATCCTCTGGATTTCTGGATTGTCGCCTGCGGTTGAAATTTTAAGCAGAGCAATCTGCTGCTCGGCTTCCCGGATTTGCGTCTCGTATTGGAAATCTGACTGTTTCCAGAGGATATCCGCCTTGGAACGCTTTTGGTCATACGAAAGCTCCCGCACCTTTCTCTGGTAATCAATTTTCGTACGGTACAAATCGATCTGCTCATTGGCGCGCTCCTCGCGCTCATCGCGGAGACACTGCTGATATTCCCCTTCTCCGTCTTCGATCCGAACGGTATCGCAGCGCGATTGGGCAATGACGGTTCCTGCAAAGAGAACGGAAAGGACGGATGCTATACCGATGATAGAGGATGGAATCTGGCGCATAGAGAAGCGGAAAGTGCACCATCGTGACGGGATATAGGAAGGGATGAAATTGACGGAAGGATGCGAAAGGTTGTTTTGAGTAAAGCATCGCGTGCTATGTGAGCAGACAAACCGTGGTAAAATTTATGAGCAGCGCATCCTTGGGGAGTCGCCAAGTGGTAAGGCAGCGGCCTTTGAAGCCGCCATTCGTAGGTTCGAATCCTACCTCCCCAGCCATCCGTCT
>JBBTVH010000183.1:0-7106 GCA_038063355.1 Patescibacteria group bacterium
CGGGAAGTTGTAGTGATGCATGTAGCGAAGCTCCGATTCTCCTACCATGCCTTCGCTGAGCTGCTTGTCGCCGGGACCGCCGAGTGTACAGGTTGTAAGGCCCTGTGTTTCACCGCGCTGGAAGAGCGCGGAACCGTGTACGCGATTCGGGAGGATGTCGACAACGGAACCGATTGCGCGGATCTGATCGAAGGTGCGGCTGCTCATGCGGAGGCCCTCCTCTAATACGAGTCTGCGCATCTCGTTCTTCACGATCTTGTCGACCATCGCCGATCCGTAACCGACCAATTTCTCCTTCTCCTCGTCATTTTCAATTTTCAATTTTCCATTTTCAATTTGCTCGGTGAGCTTCTCCCCTGCTTCCTCCATGAGCTTGGTGAAGATCGCCCGGCGCTCCAGCTTGGCCAAAGAATCTTTGATTGCTTTGTTGATGACCGGAAGCGTCCAGCCTTTCAGGAATTCGTACGCCTCTTTGTGCTCGTACGGAGCCTCGAACTCGCGCTTGGGCTTGCCGACTTCTTTCTGGATATCGGCGAAGAACTTCGCGATTTTCTGCGCCCACTTCTTGCCGAATTCAATAGCGCGGAGAATCTCCTCTTCGGGCACCTGGTTGGCGCCGGCTTCGATCATCACAACGCGATCCAGCGACGCAGTCAGGAAGAGATCGAGTTCGGACTTGAGCATCGCCTCGCGGCTCGGGTTCAAGACCAATTCGCCTCCGATGAGTCCCACGCGAACAGACGCAATCGGCCCGTCGCACGGGCAATCGGAAATGGCGGCGGCAAGGCTCGCGGCGTTTGCGCCGGCGACATCGTATTCATTCTCAAAGTCGTAGCTGAGCACCGTGCAGAAGACCTGAATGTCATTGCGGATGTGCTTGAGGATCATCGGGCGAAGGCCGCGATCGACCACACGAGCCATGAGGACGAAGTTGTCGCTCGGCCTGCCTTCGCGCTTGCGGAAGCGGCTCCCGGCGATCTTGCCTCCGGCGTAGAACTTTTCCTGGAACACAACCTGCAGCGGCAGGAAATCGACCCCGGCGCGTGCCTTGGCCGAAAGCGTCAGGTTGCCCATGACGACGGTGTCGCCCATCTGGCAGAGCACCGTGGCATTGGCCTGGTTTCCGAGCATGCCGGTACGGACGATGAGGGGGCTGTCCCCGAGCATCAGAGTGAACTCCTTATTCGGCGCAATCGCCGACGATGATGTAGACATAAAAGAAAGAGGAAGGAAATACCCTTCCACTCAACCGCACGCCCGCAGGCGTGCATCTCTCATTCCACGGATGGATTCACAGTCTAAGCTCCGAGCATGTCATCCTGAGCTTGTCGAAGGATGCTATGCGAGGGGATTAAAACGTAAACCCAAGGGGAGGAGGTGAAGAGATCGGCGGAGGGAAGGAACTGGATGAAGTGTAAAAGAAAGCTCTGCGAAACGGAAGGCATTCTGATACCAAATTCTTTGATTTTATTGATTCAGTTTCCTTCGTTTGCGCGATTTACGGATATTACTGAAGTGTCCGAAGCTATCCGACTGTGCATAGAGTTTCTCTCGTTCCTCTTGGTACCCCTCCATGTTCAACGCCCACATGAGCAGACGGAAGACACGCTCGCGGTACTCATATTGTTCCACGGGATTTTCCGGCATTGTAAGCCTGCTCGCATCCAGCCCAAATTCCGTCGCCATGCGATCCAAATACGCACTTCCACCGGCAGCTCCGCCGAATGACCACGGAAATCCGCCTTCGGAAGGGATGCTGCCAATATCACTCATGACGAGTGTAGCGAGTGCATTCTGTTTCCCTGCACGCTGAGCAGCCATTTCGAAATCACGCCGTATCGCTACTATCGCCTCGTCATTGGGAAAATTGTCGAGCGGGCTCGGGTGACGGGAATTGACGGGATACACGGGATACGGATTTTCGATGCGTTGTTTCAACGTCGATGCAAGGACATCCATGAATTGGACACGGTCACTGAAGCGCAAACGAGTCGGTCCAAGCTGCCTATCGAGTTCCTGTGCGTCGATCGTTGCGTAGTATGTGGGATCGATCTGATGATTATAAATCACACGGGTCCCCTTGCTGCGATCATCACTGACAAGAAGTTGAATATTCGCGTCTGGGATCGTCACCACGACGTAGTGCCCAGGCTCCGCGAGTCCATATTGGTTGGACTGAGGCATCGACAAGCGTTCATCCAGCGTGAAGGTCGCTTTGACCTTGAGACGCAGCAATGTGTCGCGCACCGCGCGCAGACGGGGAATCGGTAATGCTTCGGGCGTGACCTCAGCCCCCTCAGGTATCGTAATGTTCTCCTCCGTATCATCTCCTTTTGCGTTACGATTTGGCAGGAACCGTTCCGTAATGACATTTGTGTCAAAAAATTCGCGCTCGAGTTCCTGGATAGTCGGCAATGTCCCACTCACCCACGCGTCCGTTTCCAGCGCATCTTAATCCTGTAGGTTAAGGTTCACGACGAGGTCGAGTGTTTCTTCGGTATCGGGCGAAGCATACTGCTGAAGATTTTGGGGTAGGTGTTCTTTACGGCACACGAAGAGCAGTGAGTCACGCCTGCTTGCAAACGTCATGTGCTGCGGTGCTTCATCCAGTATGATGTCTAGCAGGTTGGAAATCTTTTCATGATGTGCAGGATCCTCCCGTATCGGCATCAGGGTCATGAAGTAGTCGTTGACTAGGGTGTTCGCCAATGTTTGAAGCTCTTCCAATGTTAAATCTTCGTATGGGTAGAGTGCAGCTTCTGTGCGCAACCATGCTTCTGGGATACATTGTGGCAGATGCCTCGTCACTCCCCTTGTCGCCGCAATGATGTTTTTCAAATGTTGCAGTAACACCGCTTCCGACATGTCCAGCGTCTCTCCGCCTCGATCGAATTTCGGCCGTGCGACAGGATAGATCATGCGTTCAATCTGGAGCATTTGTTCAATCTGGAGCTTGTGCGTTTGGGAATCCTCAAACGTGCCCGGATCGTCTGTTTCCAATGACCTCAGGCAAAAAAATGGAAGATAGCGGAGCATATATTTCGCCCTCCAAGCGGCGCTCCACGGTTCATGACCAATGATTATTCTGTTCTCACCATTCTCATTTTTGTATTCAAATGGAATTGTGCCGTCTCCTCCGGGCAATCCCAATACCACGGTGTCGCCGGAAGCGTCGGGCTGAACAGCATCGCTTGTTTGCCAGCGAAAAGCCCGCATTTGTGCCAAGCGTATGGCAAGCAAACTTTTTTCTTCATCGGAGAGGTCCACATGCTCCGCTCGCTTCTCGATGCGATCGCATTCCGTCTCAAACTCGCGGCGATAGGTGTCGAGGATGAGATGATCGAGTGTTGGCAATCGTCCGGCAATCCAGACGCGTTCATCAGGGTTTGCCGAAATGTCTGTTTCTTTCTCTAACGTCACTGTCAAGTCGAGCGTATCTTCATAATCTTTGCATTCGTAATGCAACAACGCTGAATCCTCAGGCACTTCGCCGCGGCGCGTAAGGAAGGAAATGCCTCCACCGTGTTTTGCTATGGTCAGCTCTGTTTGATCCTGCACGCCAAGTCGTGCGAGAACTTTCTGGATGTTGCCCCATTCCACATCGTGTTCATCCAGTGTTTCCGTTGGGTGCCATTCCAGTTGAGCAATGATCGTTTGCGAAACCATTCCAGGCATTTTTTCCAGTAATGCAAAGACAGCAATGGCATTCTGTACAGTGTGATCATTCTTAGAAGGAGAGAGTTTTCGGCTAATCGTGCGCATTATTTTTCGAATGATTTCATACCATTGCTTCACGCTCTGTGCGACGGTCTGCAATGATTCGAAAGAATCAATATGCAGCTCTTCTCGAACATTCGCAGCTACCTGTTTGAGCAATCCTCCCGATAAAATATCCGCACCCTGGAGTGTTATTCCCATCTTCAGTTGTAGCTCATCAATAGAACTCTCTTGTTGACCGGGGGTAGTACCCAATCCAATAGAAAACGCGCCATTTCTCATGGCAGTGATGAGCGTCGCGGTCGCAAGTTCTAGCGCGGCGCATGCGGGAGTCATGGGAGTGGCATCCACTTCCAAAAATGCGATCCCCTTCTTCGCTTTTTCATTAACGAATCCTGTGTAGGCAAGCCCTTTTGTCGGAACCCCTTCTGGAGTATCTACAGGGACCACATAGGTTATTTTTTTATCATCGGCATTCTCGATGATTGTCTGTGAATTATTAGTCCATCGTAAACGCTCTTTAGTCTGAGCGAGTGATTGCAAGCCGAGATCTCCTGCAAAGGTACAAACATCTCCATAGTTCTCGAAGGTAACACCCTGAGCTGGCTCCGGGATATGAGTGGTATGTACTCTTGCCAAGAGCTCATTCAGTGGCTGCTCCCATTTATGGCGGATCGCACTCAACCTCTCAGCCTTCGCTTCCCTTTCTATTTTCTCAGGATCATCTTGGCTTTTTGCAACTTGTCTCGATGCAAGAATTTCGTTGATGGATGCCAGTGTTTCTCTATCCACAGTAGTCAAACGACGCTTCTTTTCGAGTTCCCGTTGTTTCTGCAACAAAGACGGAACCCTCAAACCTATGAGTTTCTCTGGCTTCATATTAAAATTGTAAGTTTTTATTGACAAAATGTCAATTTATAATAATAGGGTACAAAAGCCCAAACGGAAGAAAAAAGACGTCTAGCCGCACGTGTCCCACGTGCGGCGATATGCCGTTAAAGGAGCCTGAAGAGAGATCATGACGCTACCAGGAATGGCTTTAGGGCATTCATACCCGCCCCCATTTTGTGTTCTGTCTCCTCATATTCGTTTTTGGGAATCGAATCGTAAACGATGCCGGCGCCCGCCTGAACCCGCAACTCGTTTTGATGGCGGGAGATATTCCTGAGCCCCACGACGAATTCCGTATTGCCTTCATCACTGAAAAATCCCACTGCGCCGGCATATTGCCCGCGCGGCCGGCCTTCGTGACGCTGGATGATCTGCATCGATTCGACTTTGGGAGCGCCGGAGGTGGTGCCCATGGGGTGAAGGCCAAGAAGCGGGAGTGCGTGCGGGATCCCGTTCATGCGGGCCCGGACGTGTGTAGCGATATGAATGACGCTTCCCGCCTTGAGGGGCTGGGCCAGCTCGTGCCCCCTGATCTCCACAGATCCCGGCACCGAAAACCGGCTGATGTCGTTGCGCGCGAGGTCCACGAGCATCGAATGCTCCGCCATCTCTTTCGGATCTGCAATAAGCTCCTCAAAGATGGCCGCATCCGCGGAGGCGTCTGCTCACCGTGGGCGAGTCCCGGCCACTTGGTACGTCGAGGCCTTTCCATTTTTGCTGATGCGCAGCAGGAGCTCAGGGAACGAACCAATAGTTTCATTATCCCGATTGAACTGCACGGCATGCATGTTGGGCGAAGGGCATCGCGCGCGCATGTTGTGATACAGCAGAACCATTGACCCTTTTTTCAGATCGTAGGTCCGCCTGCGCGAGAGAACGGTCTGAAACGAATTCCCGGGACAGATTTCTTCGTCGCGGACTCTTTGCGCATGCTCTTCGAATTCCGCACGACTCATTCCCTCATCCCGGAGTGCGATTTCCGGCTTCTCCTCTTCCGAAGTGAATTTCAGTGCATCGCAATAGAGTGCTCTACGGTCCGCACCACGGGTAAAATACGTATACGTGCCATCCTTTCTGTTGAAGATGAGACCATCGGAGTAGTGGCTGAAGGAAAAGGTCTGCTGCCCTTCCGGCGTGAGTGCTTCGACGGGCAATGCGCCGGGTTCTCCATACTGCAGGGCCTCATAGGAGAGTCCTCCAACCAGCCCGCCCGTGAACTTCCGTTTTCGGGGGGTCTTTGCTGCGCTGTCCTTCGCTTTTTTCCGGAGAATCTCCACGGTGGCCGTGAGCACTTCGTAGGGAGTACGCCCGTATGTAGGAATCTCCTGGTTATCGAGAAAGAGCACTCCATTACGGGCGCTGATTTCAAAGTCCGGCTCCATGCCAAGATAGGAATATCCCTCCGTTGGATCTTCCTGGAGCGACTCCAGGCAAAAGTTGCGGTCGGACCTGCCATGAAGCCGTGCATATACTTCCTCGGGAGCAAGCTTACAGGGAAATTCAAACTGCTCGAAGTGGTGAAGATCCGTGGAATCCAAGCGCGAACGCAAACCCGGATCCAGCTCCGCGGTATGAGCGATCTCCTCGGGTACCGCTACCCCCTCCGCGAGCAGGAACTGATACGCCCGGGGGTCGAATTTCAGGAAATTCGCGAGCATGGTCGCGCCCTCCGGGGTGGCAAAGGACTCCGGATGGAACTGCACTCCCGCAATCGGAAGCGTCTTATGCTGCATGGCCATGACGGTCTTATAGCCATCCCGCGTACGAGCCGTGATGGCGAATTCTTCGGGAAATGTCTCCGGATCGTCGTCGACCGCAAGCGAGTGATAACGCATGACGGGCGCATCGGGATCCGTGCCTTCAAACAAAGAAGAATATGGCATGTCCTCTGGATACGGCTCGAGGCTGAGCTTTCCCTTTTTCCCGTGAAGCAATTCATCGGCAGGGACAATCTTTCCCCCAAACAGATGGCCGAGCGCCTGATGCCCGAGACAGACCCCCAGAAGCGCTCTTCCGTTTTCCACTGCATAGCGGATGGCATCGCTGGTGATGCCAATATCTTCGGGGTTCTCCGGAGTTCCCGGGCCCGGACTGATGATGATATGACTGGGGTTCATTTCCTCCAGCTGCTGGAGGGTGATGGCATTGTTGCGCACGACGACGGAGTCGACGCCGAGCTTCGCAAGAGCCTCGCGGATGTTGTAGGTAAAGGAATCGAAGTTATCGATGATGAGGACACGCGCGTTTGTGGGCTTTGGAGTAAGTCCATGTTCGACAGCGGGAGCAGGCAGGAGGGAAAACATGATAAGAGGGAGGAAATGATACAGCGATCACTTCCGGGAAAACGAGAAAAGTACGATCTCACCGGAAGCGCAGAGGCGCTTGCCGCCAATGTCGCCGATGGGAGAGAATGTACTTGTGCACCGGTACAATAGTACAGCACTTTTTCTCGGTTGCAAGACCTTTCTTTTAGCAGCCCAAAGAAAAAGCCACAATGC
>JBBTVH010000184.1:0-5347 GCA_038063355.1 Patescibacteria group bacterium
CCGTTGCATCGATGCGGCCTCCCTCCAGCACAATCCCCTGCACACCCGATGCATGCGCAAGAAGCGTCTGGCCGTTGGTCAGGAGCGGAGTCGAGACCGCTTGTATGCTTGGCGAGGAATACGCCGCGAATCCCGTCCCGAGAATACTCAGTGTAAGAAGCGGGAGAATAATCGAATGGCGGTGACTGGGGTGAGGCATAGAAATGTATGTTTTCCTTATAGTATAGCGGAAATAGCGCATTCTTTGGAGGGGGCATATGTTGTGTTTTCTTTACATTGTTCTCCAATCACACCGCCAGCTGCTTTCGCATGTGGGCGCCATAGACCGCCAATGCCAGTGCATCCGCCGCATCCGCGGGCGTGGGAACGGCATCGAGCTTCAGCCATCGCAAAAGCATCGCCCCCATCTGGGTTTTATCGGCCGCACCGTCTCCGGTGATCGCCAGCTTGAGCTGCATCGGCGTGACTTCGAGAACGGGAATGCCGCGCTTCCCAAGGAGCATGAGATACACGCCGCGCGCATGCGCCACGTTGATTGCGGTCTTCTCGTTTTTCGCGAAGAAAATCTGCTCCACCACCGCAAGCTCCGGCTTTGCCTCATCGAGAATCTGTTCAAAATCCACTGCGATCTCCCGCAATCGATCGCTCAACGGCAATGCGGTATCCGATGTGATCGCCATCCAATCGATCGCCTGAAGCGTGTCCCCACGCGCTTCAATCACGCCGATGCCGGTGGTGGAGAGGCCGGGATCGACTCCAAGAATACGCATGGGTTCATGATAGCGGGCGTAGGGGCATTGCGCGCAATGCCCCTACGCGCGATTGCTGATTGCGGCTGCAGGCGAAAAGCGCACCATGCCCTGCTCCACCTGCCACACCGACGCCTCCTGAAGTGTCTCCGGGCTGTGGGTGGCAGTAATGAAGACCTGATGGTCGCCAAACGCCGAAAGAAGCGCCTCCTGATGATTCGTATCAAGCTCCGAAAAGACATCGTCGAGAAGGATCACCGGCTTTTCGCCCCGCTGGAGCTCGAGGTAGCTACCGAGGAGGAAGAGGAGCGCCAGCACCGCCGTCCTCTGCTGCCCGCGCGAAGCGAAGGAAGGGAGATCGCGATCAGAAACGCGGATGCCCCAGTCGTCGCGGTGGGGGCCGGTACTTGTGGCCTGCAAAAGGATGTCGCGGTCTTCGATACGCGCAAGTTCCCGGAGGATCTCTTCTTCGATCTCGGGCTCTGTGCGCGCCTTACTCGTTCGCTCGTACTGGAACGCCGGCTGGTCCCACGCTTCTCCCAGGCGATGGAGCTCTTCACTCAGCGTACACTGAAGCACTTCCAGAAGTTCCAGCCGTCGCAGCGTGATCGTCGCGCCTTCTTTCGCGAGGATGGCATTCCACAGCATCAGATCTTCTCTGCGACCCGTTCCCTGGGCGATATGTCGCAGAAGCGCCGCGCGCTGCTTGAGGGTCTTCTGATACGTCTCGAGAGAAAGTCGGTACTGCGACGTCACCTGCTGCAAAGCGCGGTCGAGCAAACGACGGCGATATGCGGGCGGCCCCGTGAAGAGATCCAGATCCTGCGGCAGGAAAATGACCGTGGGCAGAATGCCGAAGAATTCTTTTGCCGAGGCCCGCACATCCCGCACAAAAAAAGCCCGGCGCGTGCGGGGGCTGCGTTCACTCACCGCTTCGAGAACATTCTCTTCCTGTGCATCGCTGATCATCTGTGCGCGGACACGATAGTAATGCTCGCCCCACGTCACGAGCTCTTCTTCGTCCCGTCCCAGAAACGACCCCCCTTCCGAAAGCACCCCGATGGCTTCCAAGATGTTGGTCTTCCCAACGCCGTTTCGGCCCAAAAGCAGGTGGATAGACGCCTCCGGAAGCTCCCAGTCGAGTTTCCGGTAACTCCTAAATTGCTCTAACTGGAGCCGGTTTATCCGCATAAGGACAGCTTATCGTAATTTTCAATTTTCAATTCTCAATTTTCAATTTTTAATTTCTTCGCCTCTTCCACCAGCTGCTGCACCACCTGCAAATACGCCCTGCGCTTGATGTAGCGCGAAACTTCCTGGGGAAGCACCCACTGGTACGCATCGATCTCCTTCCCGTCGACCTGAATCTCCTGGCCGGGATCCGGCACTGCAAATGCGAAGCGGATGCACTGGCCGCACACATGATCTGGACGGAACCTGCGAAACGAAGCCGGAAAATCGTACTGGTAGCAGCGCTTGCTTACGCCGATGATTGTGGCGGAGATGCCGGCCTCTTCCTTGAGCTCCCGCAGTGCTGCGCTTTCCGTATTTTCCCCCTCCTCCACTCCCCCTTGGGGCAGCTGCCAGGCATCGCGCTTGCGGGGTTTGCGAAGAAGCAGCATCTCCCAAACGCCGTCCTTGCCACGCGGACGGACAACGAGGAGCGATGCGCAGGCGCGGTAACAGTCGTTCATGCCACTACTATAGCGCAGAATATGACGAAGAGACCCACAGCAAATCCCCAGTCCTGACCTCCCCATCTCCCGACTTGCCCCTCCGTAGTCCGCCTCAGTGGACGAAGGGGGGTTACGCCGAATGCCTCTCTTCCTTTAGCTTCACCTTCACGCGCTTGCGGCAGATCGAGCAGAATTTCACCAGCTTCTCCGCATGCTCCTTCCACCCTATGCCGCGTTTGTCCTGCTTGTGAAAGCGAAAACTACCGATACGATTACCGGTTTCGGAACAGAAGGCCGCAAACACTGTGCGCTTACCGCGGGGCATGGACGCTAGCTTAGGGAAAAATGAAGCGGGTGCAAGGGAAAGAACAGGGGAAAAATTGAAAATTGAAAATGTAAAATTGAAAATTTGCCAGCGATTCATGCGCCGGATTTATCGATAATTTTACATTTTCAATTTTCAATTTTCAATTTTGGAGTGTTTAACCCTGTAAAAACGTGAATGCTCCATTCGCAGCCACTGCCCCTTCGCCGGCAGCCGTTGTGAATTGCGCGAAGTGATTGCTTTCGCTGGTATTGTCGCCGGCCGCAAAGAGGCCGGGGACAGAGGTTTGCTGATCCGGCGTCACCGCGATGAAGCCTTTGGGATCCAATTTCGCACCGAGAGATGTCGCAAGTTCGACGGAAGGGATGGACCCGACTTCTATAAAAACGCCATCGACCGGGATGGAATCTTTTCCTTCCCAAGGCTTGTCGAGTGTAACGCTGCGAACTTTCTGATCGCCCACGATCTCGGCGACGTTACGCTCTAGGACAAATTTCACATTCGGACGCGCCTGTACGCGGTCCACCCAGTACGGCTCTGCACGGAATGCATTGCGGCGATGAATGAGATAGACCGTCTTTGCGACTTGCGCGGCAATCGCTGCCCCCTCGACGGCACTGTCCCCTCCTCCAATCACGGCGACATCTTTGTTGCGGTAGAAGAACGCATCGCACGTTGCGCAGTACGTGACACCCTTGCCGGAGAACTCCTTCTCGCCTTTCGTTCCGAGCATTCTTTTTGCCGATCCCGTTGCGAGGATAACAGTCTTTCCTTCGATGACTTCCCCGCCCTGCAACGTAATGCGAAATCCACCTTCCTGCCTTTCCTGCCCTTTCTGCCCTATTTTTTCTAGCTTCTCCACCCTCGCGACTTTGTGCGTTACCTCTTCAAACGAGATAGCGTGCTTCTTAAAGTTCTCCATGAGATCCGGGCCTTTGATATCGATGATCCCCGGCCAGTTCCCCACTTCCGCCGCTGTGAGCCCCATCCCCCCGTCTTCGGCGCCGACGATGAACGTCTTGAGTTTGTAGCGCGCAGTGTATATGGCGGCAGTGTAGCCGGCACAACCCAAGCCGATTATTAATACATCAAACATGGCCATAGCTTAGGACGAACGAGCTGAATTGAAAATTGAAAATGGAAAATTGAAAATATATTTTCAATTTTCAATTAATCCACCCGCGTACACGCATGGCATCGACAATTCTGCGAAGACCCACAGCAAACGCAGCCTCTCTGTACGTCATCTTTTCACGATACGCGGTGCGGCGAACATCGCGGAAGGCTGCAAGCATCACGCGCTTGAGATTGCTATCTACGCGCTCGGCGGTCCACTGCTCTCCCGATCGCCCTTGTACCCACTCGAAGTAGCTGACCGTGACGCCGCCGGCGTTGGCAAGAACGTCGGGGATCACCTTCACTTTTTTCTTTTTGAGAATGATATCCGCCTCGGGGGTCGTGGGACCGTTCGCGAGCTCGAGGATCAGCTTTGCGCGGATCTTCTTCGCGTTACTCGCCGTGATGACGTTATCGAGAGCTGCGGGGATGAGGATATCGCAAGGAAGTTCCAGGAGCTCTTCATTCGTGATGCGTTTCACTCCGTCCATCTTCATGCGCTCGAGATCACAGACCGATCCAGTGCAGTACTCCCCTGCTACCGTACCGTTCTTCCGCTTATTTTTTTCGATGCGCACCGGATCGAGCCCCTCGGCGTTGTAGATGCCTCCATGGGAGTCCGAAACCGCGACGATCGTATAGCCCGCGCCGTGAAGCAGTTCCGCCATATGCCCACCCGCATTGCCGAATCCCTGAATGACGACACGCAGTTCCGAGGGATCCAATGCATCACGCTCCACAAGTTCCTGCAAAATGAAGAATCCACCGCGCGCCGTAGCGGTATCACGCCCGAGCGATCCGCCGTACGCCAGCGGTTTTCCCGTGATCATCGCGGGAGCATAGGAGTGAGTGATTTTTTCATACTCGTCGCGCATCCACGCCATGATGTCCGGCGTCGTATTCACATCCGGCGCGGGACAATCGATATCCGGCCCGAGGTGCTTTGCAAACGCCCGGACATACGCCCGGGAGATCTCCTGCAGCTCGCGCTTGCTCAGGTCCTTGGGATTACATTGCACGCCGCCTTTGCCCCCGCCGAAGGGAATATCCACGACGGCAGTCTTGATGGCCATGAGCGCAGAGAGCGCCTTCACTTCGTCGAGATCCGCATCCTGATGATACCGAATGCCTCCTTTGTAGGGACCACGCGCATTATTGAACTGGACGCGAAACGCCGGAAACATCGCCTTCTTCCCGTCATCTTTTTTTATGGTGATCTCTTCGCAATGGATCGCCTGCGGCTCATTCAGCATTTTGCGCTCCGCCGGGCTCAAGTCGATCTTGGAAAAGACTTTGTTGAGCGTCTTCTGGAAGCGCATAAAGGGCGTGGATTTCTTCGAAGCTTTTGCAGTCATGGAAAGAAAAAGACGGAGATACACGCAGACTACAGAGACGTATCAGCACTGCAACCTGTTACGAATACCGACTGTTTTTGGCTTCGAACCTCATCCGGGCTTCGCGATGAAGCAATACAGTACAAA
>JBBTVH010000185.1:0-4068 GCA_038063355.1 Patescibacteria group bacterium
CCGGGTCTCGGATTGTACGGTGAAGGTGACGCCTCAGATGAAGCTGTCCTTGCCGTCGCGGAAGCAGCTCGATTGCTCTGTGAAAGATGAGCGGAAGTACAATGAGGCGCTAAACGCAAGGGAATATTGGTCTTTTATCGCCGGACGAGTCATGAGGACTTGTCTTTTTGCGGTGGGTGTCTGGTATTCTTTTCCCGGGAAGCATTTTGCCTATCAAAGGGTCTGCTGCCCTCGAAGTGACACATAACGGCTGGTGAGCATTGCGCGTATCAAGGCGGGTGCTGGCCCGGTCTTTTGCGTATTGGATGCCAACCAACGTTGTCGAAGTCGGCCGATTCAGACTCCTCTCTCAAAAGTGGGGCAATGCCAGGACTGCCAATTCGCCATTTCCGTTCACTGAGAAATGGCAGCGGATGAGGGCAGCGGCAAAAGCGATGGGCTTGTCGCGAGAAGCACGCAAACGACTGAGTTGGTTTGAATGGAACGCCACAAGGAGTGACGGGAATATTCGTGCGACCTGCCGCCACTTCGGGATTGCCCCAAAGGTCTACTACTTCTGGAACAAACGGTTTGTCGAAACGGCTCTGGAAACGCTTGAGGCTCGGAGCCACCGACCACATCATGTTCGGCATTCAACTCTGACGTCTGAGCAGATCGACAGAATCGTCGCGCTTCGGACACGGTACCTTCGATATTCCAAATTGAAGCTCGCCATTTTGTATCGAGAGTCCTACGGCGAAAGTATCTCGAGTTGGAAGATTCAGAACGTCATCCACAAATACGGTCTGTACCCAAACCGGAAACGTGCGGAGAACACTGCCGCCAAGCGACGACGTTCCTGGCAAAAGCGGCGGATTCACGACCTCGTACGGAAGCCTAAACCCGGTTTTCTATTCTGTATCGACACGGTTGTGCGGCACTTCAGCGGGAAGAAGCGGTACATCCTTACGGCAATCGATCGTCACTCCCGATTTGCGTTCGCTCGCATGTACACGACGCATACATCGGCATCCGCTGCTGATTTTCTCAAACGACTGAACCGCATCATGGCCGGCAATCTCATCAACATCCAGACGGACAACGGCAGCGAGTTTCATTTGCACTTCGAGTCGGCCATCGCAGAACTTGGCCTGAAGCATTGGTGGAGTCGCACGAAGACGCCAAAGGACAATGCTGTGTGCGAACGATTCAACCGAACGATGCAGGAAGAGTTCATTGAGTGTGGCAACGCGTACTCAAACCAAATGCAATTCAACGAAAAATTGTCTGAGTGGCTCGTTGAATATGACTTTCACCGTCCCCACATGGCACTCGGCTACCGACGTCCGATCGAGGTAGCGTCCCTCGAAGGAAAAGCGTTACCGATCAACCCGTCACATACAATTGCTTCTCATCCTTCTGTTTTCTCGCTATCCTCTTCACCACACATGCCTATTCAGCCTCCGTCGAAAAACCGGCAGCAGTGGCTTCTCAGTTTGCTCCTCTTCAGTTCGCTCCTCTTTCTTTCGGTCTATTCGATCTCGATGCCGGACTACTTCGGCGATCCGTACAGCGAGGCCAAGGAAGTGCCGCTTTCGGAAATCAGCAAAGGGTACGCTGAAAAGAGTTTGGAGAAGATCACCGTGCGCGACAGCAAGGTCTTTGCGGTCACCCTCAGCGGCGTCATTCTGCGTTCGTATAAGGAGAGGGAGGACACGGCCGCGGAGCTCGGATGGAACGATCCCACGAACCCAACGATCGTCGAGGTGGAGGACCGCGAAGCCGCCAATCGTTTTATTGCCATTCTCCCCGATCTTCTCTTCTTCATCCTCATCATCGGGGGAGTCATCTGGCTGTTCCGGGGAATCGCCCGCAGCCAGAGCAACGCGATGGCGTTCGGAAAATCCAAAGCGCGCATCGCCGACGTGCGGCAGGTGAAGACGCGGTTCAAAGACGTCGCCGGATGCGAGGAAGCAAAAGAGGATCTGATCGAAGTGGTCGATTTTCTGAAAAACCCGAAGAAATACCTGAGCATCGGCGCGAAGATTCCGAAAGGAGTTCTTCTCGTCGGCGCTCCGGGTACGGGGAAAACGATGATGGCCCGGGCCGTCGCCGGTGAAGCGAACGTGCCCTTCTTCTCCATTGCCGGTTCGGAATTCGTCGAAATGTTCGTGGGTGTAGGGGCCTCGCGCGTCCGCGATTTGTTCCTCCGTGCCAAGCGCAATGCGCCGTGCATCATCTTCATCGATGAGATCGACGCGGTCGGCCGCCAGCGCGGTGGTGCGGGATTCGGCGGCGGACACGACGAGCGCGAGCAGACGCTGAACCAGATCCTTACGGAAATGGACGGCTTCGAGCAGGGCACCAATGTCATCGTGATGGCGGCCACCAACCGCCCGGACGTATTAGACGTTGCCCTTCTCCGTCCCGGCCGCTTCGACCGCCGTGTCTTCATCGACAAGCCCGATCTTGAAGCGCGCAAACTCATTCTCGCAGTGCATTCCCGGAACAAGAAGATGCACAAGGACACCGATTTCACACCGATTGCAAAGAAGACCGTGGGGATGACCGGCGCGGATCTGGAAAACATCATGAACGAAGCCGCGATCTACGCCGCAAAGCGCAAGCGTCGCGAAGTAACGCAGAAGGATATCGATGATGCCGTGGAGAAAGTTACACTCGGTTCCGAGAAGCGCTCCAGAAAGCTCACGCAGCATGAAAAAAAGGTCACCACCTACCACGAACTCGGGCATGCGATCGTCGGGCATCTCTGCCCGGAGAGCGATCCCCTCCATAAGATTTCGATTGTATCGCGCGGTTCCGCACTCGGCGTCACGTGGTTTCTCCCACAGGAGGATCAGTACACCACCAGCCGCAGCAAGTTTCTCGACGAGATTTGCGGACTCCTCGGAGGCCGCGCCGCGGAGGAACTCGTCTTCTCGGAAATCACTACGGGCGCCAGCAGCGACCTTGAGCGCGCCTCGCTGATCGCGCGCAACATGGCGATGCGCTACGGCATGGGGGACTCTGACCTCGGCCCGGTCACGTACGGCGAAGTGCAGGGAACCCATTTCCTCGGGGCGGATCCCTCGGCAGGCCGCAATTATTCCGAAGAGAAAGCCCGCCAGATCGATACGTTCGTCCAAAAGACGATCGAGAAGCAGTACGAGCGGGCGTTGGGGCTCCTCAAAAAGCATCAGAAGAAGCTTGATGAACTAAGCAAGATTCTCCTCGAAAAAGAAACGATGACCGTTGAGGAATTTTTGGTGATTTTCGAGGGGAAGGCGGAGGGAAAGGAATCCGGGAATCCAAAGGACGTGTAGAGACGTGCGGTTCGCACGTCTCCTGATCATGCGTTAGACGTGCGGCACGTCTCCTGATCATGCGTTAGACGTGCCAACGGCACGTCTCCTGATCATGCGTTAGACGTGCCAACGGCACGTCTCTACGTGTACAATCGCGGTATGGACCATGCCCTCTCTCCCCTCGATGGCCGGTACGCCTCTTCCGTCGATGCTTTGCGTCCGTTTTTCTCCGAAGAGGCATTGATGCACGCACGCGTGGAAGTGGAGATCGAATACTTCATTGCATTGGCTGAACTGAGCGACGTCCGTGAACTGCGGATCAATGCCGGACAGAAAAAAGCGTTGCGGGCTCTTGCGATGCGCTTTGGAAGCCGCGACCTCGCGGAGATCAAAAAGATTGAATCCCGGACGCGGCACGATGTGAAAGCCGTGGAGTATTACCTGCAGGAGCGCTTCGGAAAAATTTCCGGCCTCAAAGCCAAAACCGCATTCATTCACTTCGGACTCACCAGCGAAGACGTCAATAACCTCGCGTACGGCATTCTCATTCATCGCGCGCTGGAGCAGGTCGTCCGCCCCGCCGTGAAAGGGATGCAGAACGCGATCGCGCGCTTGAGCCGCTCTTGGTCTCGTGTGGCGCTCCTCAGCCTTACGCATGGGCAGCCGGCGACTCCGACCACGGTCGGCAAAGAGTTCCAGGTCTTTGCAGACCGGCTCGAGCGCCCGCTCGATCAGCTCAAGAAGTTCCGCATGCAAGGCAAGCTCGGCGGCGCCGTCGGCCCCT
>JBBTVH010000186.1:0-17793 GCA_038063355.1 Patescibacteria group bacterium
AGCCGCCGGAGTCTAACTGCGCGTGGTGCAACCGGCAGGCGCGATCCTGGACACCGAACAGGCGCTCACCGCGGCCCTTACTGAACGGATCGATGCGCTCGCCGGAGCCGAAAGCGTGATCCTGTGGACAGAAGGGCTTTCGGGCATTCAATCGCTGAGCAACGTCCTGGAAACGTTCCCGGATCGCAAGGCGGCGCTCGCGAATCAGACGATCATCATGATCAGTGAAGGGAGTCTGACGCGCCTCGCACGCACGGTGCGCGGGTACTTCACCGTCCTCGCCCCCGATCAGATTTTGGTGACGCGCAAGGAAGCGATCAACCCGATCATCGCGGCGGAGAATATGGAAGCGGCGCTCAATGACGTCGGGCAGCGCGACATCGACCTGGTGGTGGTGGATGAAAGCACCGTGGGCATCCGTCCGTGGAACCTGCTCTCCTCGCTGGTGAACTTCATGCTGCTGCACGGAGTTTCGAGCCAAACGGTGATGCTCCTTCTGATGCTCCCGCTCATCGCCACGATCCTCGCGTTTCTGAAACAGGTGATCGGGCTTACCACCTTCGGCCTCTACGCGCCTTCGATCGTGGCCCTCAGCTTCCTCGCGCTCGGGTGGAAAGTGGGCCTGATCTTCCTTATCGCAATCGTCGCAACGGGATACGCGACCCGAAGCATCATGCGTCGCTGGCGGCTGCTCTACATCCCGAAAGTTGCGATCATTATCACGGTGGTGAGCATCACTCTGCTGGTGCTTGTTGCGCTTGCATCAGCCATAAACATCACCTTCGCTCGCGACACGATCTTCGTGCTTCTCATCATGTCCACGCTCGCCGAAAGCTTTCTGACGGTGAATACCGGCGAAGGATGGGCCTCCGCAATGATCGGTATCGGCGAGACCATTGGTGCTTCCCTCCTCTGCGTCGCGATCGTGCAGTGGGCCGCGCTGCAGTCACTGATCCTGGCGTATCCCGAACTTATTTTGGTGACAATCATCATCAACGTGGCGCTGGGACGATGGACGGGACTCCGTCTCGTCGAATATGTGAGATTCCGGGAAGTGTTCCGGCACCTTCAAGAAGAATGATAGTTTGCCAACCAGTAAACTCTCCATGACTCCTCTTTTGAGACCATCGGGTATTCTGGGGCTTAACGCCCGCAATCTTCTGTACATCAAACCCTTCAACCCGAAGAAGGCGGTGGCGTTTGCCGACGACAAGCTGAAGACGAAAATGTTTTTGGGATCGCGCGGCGTTCCGGTCGCCAGGGTCTACGCCCGCATCGAAACGCGGCGCCAAACGCGCGAATTCGATTTCAAGACGCTCCCGGATGAATGCGTCCTGAAGCCAAATGAAGGCTTCGGCGGCGAAGGCATCATCGTACTCAAAGGGCGAAAAAATGGCGTCTTTCTGGAGAACGGCAAGCATCCGGTCACCGATCGGGAGCTTCGAAATCACATGGAAGACATCCTCGACGGAAAATATTCGCTTTCCGGTCACCGCGACACCGCCTTCTTCGAGCAAATTTTGACGGCGCATGGCTGCTTCGCACGATTTCGACCAGCGGGACTCCCAGATATCCGCATCGTCGTCTTCAATCTCGTCCCCGTGATGGCGATGGTCCGTATCCCCACCGCCGAAAGCGGCGGCAAAGCGAATGTGCATCTCGGCGGTATCGGCATCGGCATCGATGTCGCCAAGGGCGTCACGACCCATGCGACCCAATACAACAGGCAGATCACGGAATTACCCCACGGAGGATCGCCCTCCGGGATTCCGATCCCCTACTGGGACGAGATCCTGCTTATCTCCTCGCGCATCCAGCAGATCACCAATATCGGCTATATCGCGGTGGATATCACCCTCGACCGCGACATGGGCCCGATGCTTCTGGAAGTGAACGCGCGCGCAGGACTCATGGTGCAGGTAGCGAATCTCGCGCCGCTTCGAAGCCGCCTCGAACGCGTCTCAGGACTTAACGTCCGCTCGCCCGAAAAAGGCGTGCGTCTGGGCCAGGAACTCTTCGGGGAAAAGACGCATCAGAGATCCGCGCTGAAGGGACCCGCAGTACTCGGCATCCGCGAATCCATCGCGGTCGCGGGCTCCGGCGGAAGCGTGGAAATCCTCGCGCGCATCGAACCGGACCGCGAACGCAGCGCATTTTCACCGGACCTCATTGCAGAATTTGTGGAGCGCGGCATGCTGGAACCCACTGCCGAGGGCAACTCCTATCGCGTGAAGTTCACGCTCGGCGGCAAAAAGGTGCAGACCGCCGTGGAGTCGACGACATTCCGCGGACCAGAGCGGGCGGTAATCGGGAAACGCGACCTCAGCGGATTTTTGATCGACCCGCTTCGTACGGAAGCGCCGGCGCTCCGCATCCGCGTCCGCCACGACGTGCGCGCCGTGGACCGCATGCTCGCACGCGCCGACGCGTCGCTTTCCCTGCTGCTGTCGTTACGTCCGAGTAATCTCGCGGATGAGCGCCAACGCGCGCAGCAGGATGCTTCCTACGAACCGCTCTTCCAGTACGCACCGCTTCCGGAAGATATCGATGACTTGGAAAAGCGGCTCACGCAACCCATCCGCGATGATTCCGCGCTGGGGCATCTTTTGAAATGCAAACGGGCGGAACTGCAGCTGAGACTCAAACTCCTGCGCACACGGGGGGACGCAGCCGCGTTTACGGAACTCTCGCTCGAACTCTTCGGTACTCCATCGCCGCACCTCACACGCCGTGCAGAGCGCGCAATCGCGCTGGCGAAGGTGACCAACGACGAAACAAGCATTGATGCGGAGCATGCGCGCGAGATACTGCAGGAAGCGCTGGACCGCTATGGCCTGCATGACTGGCGCTGCGTGATCCGCGAGACGCTCATTGCCGACTGTGCTGTGGGAGGGCGAACGCTCGCGCTGCGAGCCGGGGCGAAGTTCGGCAGGAAACACATGGATGCCTTGGTCGCCCATGAAATCGAAGTGCATGCGCTTACGAGCGAGAATGGCGCCCATCAGTCGTGGCTGCTGCTGAGACGCGGCACGGCCGGCTATCTCTCCACGCAGGAAGGACTTGCGGCATGGAGCCAGAACCGAGTGCTTCCCGAAAACCATCCCAAGCGCCTCGGGCCCGCACGCTCCTACCTAGCCGTGGAATTCGCGCGGCAGCACGGCTTCCGCGACACCCGCAAATATCTGGAACAGGAACTAGGATACGGTACCGAGAAGGCGCTCAGTAAAACTATCGATGTCAAGCGCGGCCTTACGCGAACGGCGGAACCAGGCGCGTTCACCAAAGGCATGGTGTACTTGAAAGGCCTGACTTCGATCGAAGCGTTCCAGTCCGGCGGCGGCGACCTCAAGCGCTTGTATGTGGGAAAGGTGACGCTCGAAAATCTCGATCTCATCGAAAAAGTGCCAAGTCTCGCGAAGCCGCTGCTGCTGCCGGAGTGGCTGAGGACAACGTAGTGACGATGTGCGATTTACGATTTCTGATTTACGATTGAAAAATCGTAAATGTGTAAATCGTAAATCAGAAATCGTTTATGCACGTTTGTATTTTACTCCCACGAAACCCGATCGAGCGACGTCACCTGCGTCATCCATGTGGTGCCGCCGGCGAAGCGCAGGGGGGCCCCTTCTTCCGTCGTGAATTCCCACGGTTCATCCCCTTTCTCCTTGCTCCAGCGCACCGGAAAGACCAATCCGGAACGGAAGAGAATCGCCTTTCCTTTTCCTTCCAGAGGAATGGTAAGGCGTCCAAATTCGCCGATTTCGGTGATCGGCGCTTCGATGATGAGAATGTTTCGGGGCTGCAGCGCACTCTCCGTTCCACCGTTGGTGCGCAGATACGAACCGTCGGTCTGGAACCGATACTCCACGTTATGCACGGGACTGTAGTAGTCGATGGTGGCGATGAGCGCCCCGGATCCGTGCGGGGGCGGAGGTCCCGTAAGGTACGGGGGCCAGAGGGTGTACGGATATGCTTTCTGTTCGTCTTCCCCCGGGATCGCGAGATTCTGTTCGAGAAGAGTTATCACGTACTCCGTAGGAAGAAACAGGTTGTGGGGCGCGGGGACATCATCGACGCGGATGAAGTGCTCGCCGTCGTCATAGCGCAGTGCATTGATGGCGGTGACATCGGAGAGCAGCGCCGCGCGCTCAAACGCTTCGGGGCTTCCACCGGCGTGGATGATCACCGGAACCCACGGCTGCGACGCATCCACGAAATACGGGCGCAGCGACCGCACCGGCCCGATCATGGGGGGAAGATCTTTCGCGTCGAAGACCACGAGGAACCGCGAGATCATTACCTCCACGTTGAACTCCTCTATAAACAGCGCCTTCTCCAGACCCTGATGATGGAGCCGTGCCGTCTCCTGGTTTTCGACGATCACGCCGATGAGACGTCGGCGACGCTGCTGGTCCGGAAAGAGGCTGAGGCGCAGCAGGAACCCCGGCGGGGCGAGCGAAAACGACGATGCTTCGGCGACAGGCCTGGAGGACGGGACTCCGGAATATAGGTCGCTTACAAGCGCAAACAGGGCGGAAAGGATCGAAAGGAGCAACACTGCGGCGAGGAGCGACAACGCTATGACGGCGATGGGACGAAGCCGACGGAAGGAGTGGATTCGCATGCGAAATTCCATACGGAAGACGGATGGGGCGCATTATCGTTATTTCTTCTTCTCTTCCTTGGCGGGCGCAGCACCATCGGCAGCCGGAGCTCCCTCGGCACCCGCAACGGCTCCTTCGGCAACGACTGCACCTTCCACCGGAGCGGCAACCTCAACTACTTCCTCTGCGCGCGGCTCCTGGACGACAGCCACCACCGTATCCGAAGCATCTTTGATCGTTACTCCTGTGGGAAGCACGAGTGAACCCACGGTGATGACATCATGGAATTCCTTGAGTCCGGAGATATCGGCCGTGAGCTCGTGCGGGAGATCTTTTGGCAGACACTTCACTGTGACGTGCTCGTGAGCGATGACAAAGATGGCGCCGAGATCCTTCACCGCGAACGACTCGCCCGTGAAGCGCACCGGCACCTTGGCTTCAATCTCCTTGCTCATGTCTACCGCGTAGAAATCCACATGCGCGATATAGCCGCTCAGCGGATCGAGGTCCAATTCGTGGATCAGCACCGGCACCTTCTTTCCCCCCACCGAAAGTTCGATCAAGGTGCTCTCTCCGGCCTTCGTGTAGACGCGGTTCAGTTCGTTTCTGTCACAGGCAAGGGTCTGGTGCGCCGTCCCTGAACCATAGACAACACACGGCACTTTGCCGTTTCGGCGCATCACCGCCGGCTTTATGGCGGCGTCGCGGGCCTCTGTTTGTAGGGAAACCATGTCCATTGCCGGTAGAGCCTAAAGGAAAGGCTGAGGAGTGGTCAACGAGAATACGAGGGTTAAATGGCTAAATGGTTAAATGGTTAGCAAGCAACGTTTTGAGATGGCTGCTGGAACACGTTCCTATCGCTTGCGAGCCATTTAGCCATGTAACCATTTAACAATGCGTCTCGATTCTCGTATGAGGCTTCCCTCTCCACTTCCAAAAATATTTCACCGCACTCGCCAGATGCCACCACACCGTCTTCTTCGTAAGAAGCGTCAGCACTCCCCCTTCGCTCAAACGATGCTCCCGGTCAGCAACGGTGATCGTAGGATCGTAGACGACGCGCTTACCCGCGGCCCACGTGCGCCGGCAGAGATCAATGTCTTCAAAAAAGAGGAAGAACCGCGGATCGAATCCCTGGAGTTCATTGAAAAATGATCGACGAAGAAGAAGACACGCGCCTGCGATCCAGTCGACCTCTCTGGGCGATGTAGGGGCATTGCGCGCAATGCCCCTACCTCCCGATTGCGTGCCCCTACTCCCCTGCTGGGTATAGGCAGCAATTCTTCCCGGGAAAAGATGCCGCAGCGCCGTCCGCTTGATGAACACATCGAAAAAACTGGGGAACGCCCGCGCAGAGTCGCGCACGGTGCCGCTCGGAAACACCAACTTCGGGGCGAGAATGCCGATCGTGGGATCCTTCTCCATCTTCAGAGCAAGCTTTTGCAGCGCCTCCGACGGCATCATGTTGTCGGGGTTGATAATAAGGAGGTACTCCCCCGTCGCATACCGGACACCGAAGTTGTTGCCCTTCCCGTAGCAAAGATTCCTTTTGGTTTCCACCAAGCGGATTCGGGGGTCTTTGGGAAGCTGCGTCCGCAGAATCCCGATGCTGTCGGTATCGGAGTGGTTGTCGACCACAATGACTTCAATTGCATCGCCGAGCGTCTGCCCCAGCAAGGCACGAACGCACGCCAGCGTGTCTTTGGGACTGCGGTACGTTAAAACGATTGCTGAAACTAATGGTGATCCCAATTGAAAATTGAAAATGGAAAATTGAAAATAGGACTACTATTGACGGTAGCGGTTTATTTTCAATTTTCAATTTTCAATTTTCAATTACACGTGGAAAACCCTCATCTCCCCAATCTCCGCAAACGCATTGCCAAAGCGCCGATTTCGTCGGGTATGTACCGTTGGAAAGACGCAAAGGGCGCCGTGCTCTATGTGGGCAAGGCAGTAAATCTCCGTGAACGGCTCAAGAATTACGTGCAGGTGAAAGCAGACCTGTCCATCGGCCCCTGGAAACTGGCGCTCCGGAAACACCTCGCCGACGTGGAGTGGACGGTGACGAATTCCGATCTCGAGGCGCTGATTCTGGAGACGAATCTGATCAAGACCCTCAAGCCCAAGTACAACGTCATGATGAAAGACGACAAGAACTACGTGTACCTCGAAGTGACGGTGCACGATCCCTGCCCGCGTCTCGCCGTGGTCCGGCAAATGGAGAACGCGTATGCCCGCTACTTCGGGCCCTTCCTCTCTGCATGGGAAGTCCGACGGAGTTTGGAATTTCTCCAGCTTCTCTTGAACTTCGAATGCTGCAAAAAAGGTCTGGATCAATGCAACCGCGCAACCAGCGACTCACGACTCACCACTCACGACTCACCATCCACCATCCACCATCCGCCATCCGCCACCGCGAAACCCTGTATCGAATATCAAATCGGCAAATGCAACGGCCTCTGCATCCAAGCCGTCTCCTATGAGGAATACCGTCGCCGCATCGATCTCGTGATGGATTTCTTCAAGGGCAACCGTGAGCCGCTCGCCAAAAAAGCACGCGAGCTCATGGCGCAGGCCGCGGCAGACAAGAAATTTGAGCGCGCAGCCAAGCTCAGAGATGCACTTAGCTTCATGGAACATCAGAAGGAAGGGCAGATTGTGTCTGATCCCCATGGAAAAGATCTCGATGTCATCGGCGTTGCGCTCAGCAACAACCGTTCCGTAGCCGTGGTCCTCAAAGTCCGCGAAGGAAAGATGATCGGCGAAGAGAAGTACCCGCTGCAGGGCCAGCCCGATTCCATCGCGGAAGCGCTCGATGCTTTCCTCCCCCAGTACGCCGAAGCGCAGACGGATCTTCCTCCTGCCATTGTGATTTCCAATGATTTCCCGGACCGGTTGCTTCTCGAAGCCTGGTGCACATCCCGCACCGGCCGCAGGCTTCGGATCATCGTACCCGAGCGCGGAAAGAAATCGCACCTGCTGGATCTGGCGGTGACCAACGCGCAAGAAAAGTTACGAGCGCAGGAGACCGCATGGGAAACCGCCGCACGTAATCTCGAAGACGCTCTCAAGGGGCTGCAAGACATTCTGAAGCTTCTAAGTCTTCCCAAACGCATCGAAGGGTACGACATCTCGCACCTCGGCGGTACGGAGACTGTAGGAAGCATGGTGGTGATGGAAAACGGGAAGCCCGCCAACGACCAGTATCGTTCTTTCATGCTGCGCACCGTGAAGGAGGGCGAAGTCGATGATTACAAGTCGCTGCGGGAAGTGTTGAAGCGCAGATTACGCCATCTGACGCAGAACGTTCGCCTAGAAGAGATCGAATGGAAAAAGCACGGCATCAGCTTCGGCAAAGCGCGCAAGGGCGAAGCGAAAGCGATCGAAGAAATCATGACGGAACACTCGGAGATTCTAAGTAATGAGAACATCGATTATCGTCAGTTTTTTATTGCGAGGAAGGACAATGAAATTATCGCCTTGGCGCGTCTGGTAGAGAACCCCGGAAAAGTTTTGGAAATAAAATCCGTCTGGGTGGACAAAAAGGAGCGCGGCCAGAAACTGGGGCAGTTTATGGTGCGAAAAATCCTCTACGGGATCAAAAAGGAAAAGGTGTATGTGATCATCGATCCTCAATCGCAGCTCGAGGAATATTACGGCGACATCGGGTTCCGTCACGTGCATGAGCCGCCGGATGTCCTCCAGAAAAAAACCGAACAGTTCTGCAAGGAGCATCCTGAAGCGAAGCTTGGAATCATCATGGTTCGGCTCCCAAGCGAAGGAAAAACGGATACCTCACTTTCCGCCCGCCCCGATCTCCTCGTCATCGACGGCGGCAAAGGACAGCTCTCCGCAGCACTCGATGCGATGGAGATGATGAAGATCACGCTTCCCGTGATCAGCCTCGCCAAGAAACAGGAAGAAGTCTTTATTCCGGGACACAAAGACCCCGTGATTTTCCCGAATGAATCCCCCGCGAAGTACCTGCTGATGCGACTGCGTGACGAGGCGCATCGGTTTTCAAACCGGCATCGCGAAAAAAGATTGAAGCATAAATCCGTGGGATCCGCGCTCGATGAAATTCCGGTCGTGGGACCATTGACGAAGTCTGAGCTCCTCAAGCGCTTTGGAACCATCGTGGGAATCCGCGAAGCGGGCGACGAGGAACTGATGACGATCGTGAATGCAGGGCAGCTGAAAGCGCTGCGGGAAACGCTATAATCACTCCTGAACCGTGTGCCCCTTTCTCTGAAACTTCGTCACCACGTCCGCGACCGTCGCCGCCACGTGCTGCGCGTGCGGGACGAAGGAGATAGTGACGGCATCGCCTCCGAGGCCCTCCTTTAAGTGGATCGTGATCTTGCCGAACGGAAAGATGTCCCAAAACTGCGTGGCCGCCGCGATACCGCCGACGTTCTCCAGATGGATCGGTTTTTCATGACGCGAGAAGATAGAAGTCTGGTCGACGAGGACGATTTTGTCGGTGGTAACGAGAAGGAAATCAAACCGCCAGTCGATGTACGCCTTGAGCACATTGAAGAGGACGAAGATCACCAACACAGAGACCACCGTCCCGATGATCTCGGCAAGCGGCCATTCAAACCCCCAGGCCACGGCGACAAGCGTGATGAGCAGCAGCGTGATGAAGAATTCCCGGAACGACCGCATCAGAAACGATAGCCAGTGGTAGCGCGTGAGTAAGATCACTTTTTCGCCCGCGGTGCAGTACCGCTTGCAGATCGTTTCCATGGCACGGGTATCGAGTGCGAAGAAGCGCATGGGAGGTAGCGTATACCTATAGCCGCCAGACTGCCTCTCATTCCCGGTCAGGATGGGTCAAGACTTGGATTCCCCCGGCTTTCCGGAACTGTCGCAACCCTCACGTCGCCTTGTCGATGATCGACCGCACGATGACATCGACCTCTTGAGGCATGTTCCCCAGATCAACGTGCGGGAAGAACTGTGGGAGGACAATAGGACGCATGCCGGAGAGGACAACCTTCCCCTCATGTATGTACACATTGATCTTGCAGGGCATGCAGAGACCGATCTTTGGATCGGCACTCAAGAATGCACTCGCATACTTCGCGTTACAGAATTCCACGATCCTGTAGGGATCACGAGCAATGCCTTTTTCAGCAAGCGACGCCTGTACGTCATGGACGTGAAGCACGCGCATCCCCGCCTTCGCGATCTCCTCCTGCACGCTCGTAAGAGCAGTATCGAAGTCCTTGTTGGTGGTGACGGTGTAATTGAATTCCATACGTGCATACTCGCAGGTGCACGAGTTCCATGCAACCATGGCGCCCATGTGCAATGGTCAAACGGGTGCGCTCTTGATACGATGTCATCCATGATGGGATACGGTTTTGGCTTCGCGCCCTTCGGCTTCATCTTCATGATCCTCTGGTGGGTGCTCATCATCGCCGGGATCGTTGCGTTGGTGAAATGGATTTCGCGCAACTCCGGCACGGTGGGGGGCAAGTCACCGCTCGACATCCTGAAGGAACGCTACGCGAAGGGAGAGATCAACAAGCAGGAGTTCGAGGCACGCAAGAAAGATCTTTCCTGAATCCATATGAAGCTCGGTATTGTCCTGCAATCGAACAACCCTGAGCGCGTCTGGAACGCGCTGCGGCTGGCGATCACGGCGCGGAAGGCAAAGCATGAGGTGCAGATATTCCTCCTGAGCGAGGGCGTGGAGCTTGAGAAGATTCCTGATTCCGAGCATTTCGACATCTCCAAGAAGGTGAAGGATTTCAGTGATATTGGAGGCACGATCCTCGCTTGCGGGAGCTGCCTCAAGAGCCGGTCGCAACCCGAAAGCGCAGCCTGTCCTGTCTCGACCATGGCTGGTCTCCTGCGTCTCGTCGAGGAATCGGATAAGGTGCTGACGTTCGACTGAGGCGTGTCTTGCAAGGGAAAGGAGGGGAGTAGACCCTAAGTGTGTTGATGAAAGAGAGTAGAAGTGGCTTCAGCTTCATCTTTCTCCCTCAACTTTCTCCATGTACACGATTTTCTGCAGGCAATGTGGCGCTTCTGGTTCGTTGCGATTCGGCAAGGATGCAAGACTAAGAAAAAGACAGGAACGCATCGCGCCCCTTGTGCAGAGACTCTATGGAGCACGGTTCGACCGCCATACTCTGGAACATCTTCGAGAAAAGGACCGCATCGAGATCACTACTACGCGTTTTTTAAAAGCGGACACGTATCTTTTTATAGAGGGACAAAAGAAGGATATGTAATCACAAATTCCGCATCAAGTAAAAGATCAGCGGTGCGTGACGGAAATACAACTCTACATCGTGCTCGTCGGCGCCGGGTTCTCTTTGGCGATGTTGAAGAGGGCATGAGCCCAAGACTTTCGAATACAAACTCGAAAACAGCAGATTGGCATGCAAATTTTCGTTCAAATAAGGCATTTCTGTAATGGCAGCGCCACGGAGAATCGAACTCCGCTTTCTTGGATGACCCCGCACCTTTTCTCGCATTGGTACCGCTACGGGGAGTCGAACCCCGCTTTCTAGGATGAGAACCTAGTGTCCTAGCCGATAGACGATAGCGGCATGGGAGATGCGGGGAAAAGGTGCGGGGCTAACCGATAGACGATGGGGCCCTTTACGTGGAAAGATCGCGTGGGAAGTGTACGGAGAACGCCAGTGGCTTGCAAAAATATGTTGGCAATTCCGAAAGCATGAACAATAATAATGACGCTATCTTCTTCACCCCTTCTCCCATGCGTTCCTCTAAGCTCGTTTTGCTGATGACCGCCGGACTTCTTCTTGCCTCCTGCGGACAAAAGGGCTTGGAAAATGTGATGGAGCGGAAGATGGAGCAGGACACGGCAGGAAACGCCGATGTCGACGTGAATGCGGACGGGAGCATGGAAATAAAAACGGATGAAGCCACGGCGACGATCGGCGGAGGAGAGATGCCGGCGGACTGGCCAGAGGACGTGAAGGCCTACGCCGGAGCGCAGGTCACGTACTCCGCGAGCGTGAATGCACAGACGGGAGAGCCCGGCATGGCGGTGGTCCTCATGAGCACGGATGACGTCGCGACGGTGGCGGCGTACTACAACAAAGAACTGGCCACCGCGGGATGGAGCATGGACGAGAGTATGGAAGCATCGGGCACTTCGATTTTGAGCGGTACAAAAGACGACCGTGTCGTCTCACTCATGATCACCGGAGCGGAAGGCCAGACCGCGATCACGATTGCGATCAGTAAGGAGGAGTAAAGGACAGAGCTAAAAAATCTCCGGCTGCCTTGTGGCAACCGGAGGCAGATTGCTTGCCATTGCAGCAGCAAGCATTCCTCATCCCAATCTTTCGGAGGATCTTCTGCACTTGGGCAAAGTGCCTTCGGTCAGAATTGACCGGATGGAGAGATGAAGATCCCCTTAATTATTGGGACGTAACAAATATTTTAATAAAATATGATAATTTGTCAATGCACCCGTAAAAAGGCTATCACCCGGGGCATGCATGGTTTCCATTCAATGATCTCTCAAAGAACCACATGCAGAGGCCCCGGAAGATAGTCACTGGGGAAGACGGGTGTTTGCGGAGCTTCTTACGGCAAGGTGGATTTTTGCTCTTTGTTACAAAGGAAAAAGCAAGATCCTGTGAACCCTTTTCCGAGCCATGCTAAGGTACATCCATGGACATCCAGGGCTCCGGAGCAGCGATTCTCGCAAGTCCCGATACGAAAAAACCTCACGATAATCCCGCAATAAACCGGCGATAGAGTGAAGATTTTACCAGCCAAATCTAAAAACGCTGTAAGAGTCCCCCTAGGAACTCGTCAACGCTTACATATTCCATTCACTCTCTCATAATGAACCGTTTTATCTCTTCTACAGCAATGGCAGCCGCCATGCTCCTTCCGCTCGTGGCCAATGCGATGGGCGTGCAGGCAATCATCGACGGTAAAACTGTGGTCTTTATCGATGTCGCGCAGTCGGCGTGGTACGCCACCTACGTCCGCGACGCAGCCGAGGCCGGAATCGTCAATGGTTATAAGGACAGCCGCGGAATGCTCACAGGCAAATTCGGTCCGGGCAACGACATCACCATCGGCGAAGCCCTCAAGATCGCCGTGGAAGGCGCGGGCTACGACGAAGATCTCTTTGCAAGCAAGATCCAAAGTGGATTCCAGCACTGGGCGTCCCCGTACGTCTCGGTCGCCAAAGGCGAAGGATTCCTCGTCATTAATGCGCGGACGCGGCTCGACAAGGCCGCTACACGCGCGGAAGTCTCCGCCATCTTCACGTCGGCATTCGGCGTGAATCTCGAAGGCCTCTCCAGCGACACGCGCTACACGGACGTGGAATCCTCCACGGAGTTCGCCGCGTCGATAGAAGCCCTGAGCCGCGACACAGTGGTCTCGGGTGATACGGATATCGAAGGCCGCGCCACCGGCACCTTCCGCCCGACACAGAACATCAACCGCGCGGAAGTCGCCAAGATTGTAATGCAGGCACGCGCCGCGTACGGCACGCCGGGCGAAGGCCGCGAACCGAGCGAAGAACAGGGCGGCACGGAGAACGAGGAGAACATGGTGACCTACACCGACGACGGATTCTCCCCGACGATCCTGCGCGTGAAGAAGGGCGACACCGTGACCTTCAAGAACATGAGCACCACCGGGCTCTGGGTAGCGAGTAACCCCCACCCCGAGCACACCAGCCTTCTCGGCTTCGACTCCGACCGCACGCTCATCAACGGTGAAACGTACATGTACACCTTCACGCAGATCGGCAGCTGGAGTTACCACAACCACCTGAATTCGAGGTTCCAGGGAACGATCGTGGTGGAATGATGCAATAATTTCCCTTCATGAAAAACATCCACCGGTAGAGACGCACCGTTGGTGCGTCTCTTTATATATGTGGCATTGCACCCCGATCCCGAGGTCTATAGAATCCATCGTATGAATCCGAGAATCCGAAGGCTGGTCACGTCATTCATGATCATTGCCGGTGTTTGTGTGTTCTCTCTTCCGGTGCTCGCGACTGAAGGCTGCAATGCTGTGGGTTGGGAGGAGCCGCACGGCATGACCGGATGCCGGCTCTACTATCCGGCCGTCCAGTGGATGTACGAGCAAAAAATCGCCAAGGGCGTGGAAATTGCCGGTAAAGTGGGAACATTTGAACCGGAACGAACAATTAACCGTGCAGAATTTACAAAGCTCGTTCTCCTGGCAAGCGGCGCTCAAGACCCTCTCCCCTCATGCATGAGTGACCCTTTTCCCGATGTTCCGAAAGGCGCCTGGTTTGCCCCTTATATTTGTGCGGCAAAAGATCGTGGCATCATCAGCGGATTTCCTGATGGCACCTTCCGTCCAAGCATTTCCGTAAATTTCGCAAACGGCAGCAAGATCCTCGTCAAAGCATTTAATCTTCACACAAATCCGGAAGATACATCCGTTGGGAGTGAAACAGTCTGGTACAGGCTATATACGCAAGCTTTACTCCGGGAAAATGCTACAGCGCCGACTCTAGAAAGTTTTGATCAGCTTCTGACGCGTGGCGAAATGGCAGAGATGCTCTACCGCCTCCGTACGGGTAAGACTTCTCTCGACACCGCCGAATGGGCGCCGGGACTCGGCACGGGATACGAGCCGCATATTCTGGAGTTTGCAGTGGGTGTATGGCTCTCGGAGGATTTGGATCCTCCGTACGTATTCACACCGCACGCTGTTAACTTCGGGCATCTCACTTCCTATTCTTCGGCAATACATGGATATGCCTTTTCCCATGTCATTCCTGAAGAACATTGCCTAGAAACAGGTCTCTGGGAACACTGTTCACCTCTCAAGCATGATTGGACAATTGGACTATACCGATTGAACGCGAATCCCTCGGTCTTAGTCAGAGAACTTCGACAGAATCTTCCTGATGATGAGCAAGAACGATATTTCGGAGGTAAACTAGGAAACTGTTTCTTGGAGATATTCCACGGAGATGGAGTTGAGTACTGCGTTATCGATCTGGGCTCTGTAAAAAATCCTACGCTTCTTGTGGTGCACGAAAGTAAATACAGCGAGCACCCCTTAGCAAGCCACCCGGATACGACGAACGCCATGTTTGCGCGTCTACGCAAATCAATGAGCTTCAGCGAATGAAGTAGTCATTCCACCCAAAGAAGCAGACTCTTCAAATACTCCGTTTCCGGATGAAAAAGGTTTACAGGGTGATCAATAGCCTGCCGATGCCGCTGCAAAATTTTCACCGACCGCTTCGCCTGCCGCGCGGCATTGAAGACCATCGTCTGGAACATTTCCGTGTCCATTTGGTAGGAACACGAGCACGTGAGAAGCAATCCCCCGCTCGGTAACGCCTGTAACGCGAGACGGTTGAGATCGGTGTAGGCCTTCTTCGCGGGCTCGAGATCGGCGCTGCGCTTCGCAAACGCCGGCGGATCGAGAATGATGAAATCGTAGGCGTGCGGGTATGGTTTCCTCCGGAGGAAATTGAAAACATCTTCCGGATACGACGCGAAGCGTGAAAGATCGACGCCGTTCATCGCCATGTGGGTCGCCGCTGTTGCAAGCGCTTCCGCATCGTAGTCGACGGCATCGGCGGCAGTGGCACCTCCAAGAAGCGCCGCTAAGGAGAAGCCACCGACGTAGCTGCAGCAGTCGAGCACTGTACGATCTTTGGCGACGGAGCGGACGAGTGAGCGCATCTCGCGCTGGTCTAGAAAGAGGCCCGTCTTCTGGCTGCCGCTCAACGTGATGATGCATTGCATCCCGCGCTCCGTCACGGGGATCGACGTATCGCCGCCGCCCCAGATCCATCCCTCCTTGTCCACCATTCCTTCTTTCTTGCGAGAGGATCCTCCGGACTTCTCGAAAATGCCCGAAGGTTTGCAGAGTGCACGGAGCACTTCGACGACCCAGTCGCGAAGATTGTCCATCCCCAGCGTCGTAAATTGCACGGCGAGAATGGAATCGTACCGGTCCACGATGAGGCCGGGGATGCCGTCGCCTTCCGCGTTGATCAGGCGGAATGCGCTGGTATCTTCCCGCTCAAAAAATGCTTGGCGCAGGCGTACCGCCTGCGTCATTAAATGACGGATGGTTTGCATCGGATCTCTTTCTTCGAAGCTGATCGCCCGGCCGCAGATGTATGCCTTGGAATTCCATGTGGCGTAGCAGAGGAAATCCCCTTTGAAGGAACGCACCTCCACAATGACTCCGTCGTCGCACGCGGGGAGCCGATCCACCGCAGTGCGGAAGATGGCATGGTGGCGGTTGCGGAGATGCACATCGGCCGAAGGCTTGAGGGTCAGGACGGGATACTTAGTCACGCAGGAACATTAGCCGATTTTCGATTTTCTAATTTGTGATTTACGATTTAAATCGTAAATCGCAAATACGTAAATCGCCAATCGTTTCCCAATTGGCTTTCAGCGATAGTTATTCTACTATGATAGAAATTCCCCCCATTCTTCTATGTCTCTCAATAAATTATTGCGCACCTCCGATTCTTGGTCCCTTCTCCTCGTGCGCGTTTCCGTCGGTATCGTCATCTGCGCCCACGGGCTCCAGAAGCTCGGGTACTTCGGCGGCGGCGGATGGGACGGCACGATCCAGTTCATGACTAGCATGGGAATCCCCGCATTCGTCGCGGCCCTCGTCATCATCGGAGAGTCCTTCGGTGGCGCTGCGCTGGTGATCGGTCTCCTCACCCGCTTCTGCGCGGCGGAGATCGCGATGATCATGCTGGGCGCTATCGCATTGGTACATGCCAAAAATGGACTCCTCGGCCAGGGCGGCTTTGAGCTGCCCCTGGTGATTTTAGGCTCCTGCCTCGGGCTGATGCTCGCCGGTGGCGGCAAATGGAGCGTGGACAGGATGATCCAAAAATAATTCGGAATTATGGATTCGGAATTCGGAATGAGCGAAATTCCTCATTCCGAATTCCGCATTCCGAATTTCATTCCCTACCTATTTGCTAGACAGAGCAATAGCCCTTGATTGTCTTTGTACTGCATAATTCCCCCCTATGCCTCCCCTCTCTCCCAAACAGTACATCGCCCCCGGTCTCGCGCTCCTCACGATCCTCATCGCGGGGGTCTTTGCGTGGCAACAGGGCTCTACCCCATCTTCGGATGGCGCCGCCGCCGCACAAGGAACGCCCGGGCAACGTCATCAGCGAATCGCGGCGGAAAGTCCTCTGACGATCCACTTCGCATCGCCGATGAATGAAGACAGCGTGGCGCAGCACATCACCATCGATCCGCCTCTGGAGGGAGAAGCGCAGTGGAAAGATTCGCAGACGATGCTGTTTCAACCGTCCGCAGCGCTGGCGCTCAGTGGAACCTACACCGTGACCGTGGATCCGCAGGCCGAGCGCCGTGACCGCGCGGTACTCGGGCAATCCGTCGTGATTCGTTACTTCGTAGCCGGCCCTCCGGCCGTGGTACAGAAGATACCGCCACCAGGTTCTGATACCGTTGCCCCAAACCAACCCGTGACGATTGTCTTTGATCGCCCGATGGTGCCCCTCACCACGATCTCGGAGCGCGGCATGCAACTTGCGGAATGGCCCGTGACGATAACCCCTGCGTTGGAGGGAACATGGAAGTGGCTTTCGACGACGACCGCGGAATTCGCCCCGCGCAAGGGATTCGCTCCGGGTACGCAGTACCGTGTGAGCGTTCCCGCGGGCATCGCATCGGCGCAAGGAGAGAAGACCACGCAGGATTTCTCGTGGAAATTCTCGACGCAGCGTCCGAAGTGGATCCGCGCAGAACCCTCGGAGGGATACGCAAGCGCTTCCCCGAAAGTGGAGATCGTGCTCACCTTCAACCAGAACATCGATCTGGAGAGCGCCAAGAGCCACGTCACTCTGGTGCGCTCGGAAACGGGAAGACTAGAGGAGACGCAGCTTGCCACGATGCGCGACAGTACGCCGGATCCGAAAATCGCCGCAGTCGTTCCCGTGAAAGTTGTCTACGGAAAAAAAGAGGTGAATGGAAAGAGTGTGACGGACGCCGCAACGCTCGTCGTGATCCCCTCTTCGGCTCTTGAGCTCAATACCTGGCACGCCGTGATCGTGGATGACGGTGTCCTGAGCCCGGGAGGAGCGCAGGGAACGGCGGAGGCATCGGTGATCCTATTCCGCACCGCAGAACCTATGCAAGTCGGGTCCGTGCGTCAGGAATACGGCAGCGTC